>JADNEJ010000159.1 GCA_016292295.1 Candidatus Thiodictyon intracellulare | reverse complement strand
GGGTCAGCCTTGCCGGGCACGCGCTTGGGCTTCTTGTAGACGAAACCGAGGCGATACAGCAGTGCGGTCATCCCGCTGGCGGTGTAGGTGACGCCAAATTCCTCACCGACCCACGCGGCGACATCCTTGGGCCGTCAGGTATAAATGTGCTTGAACAAGCACATCCAGGGCCACCAGATCAGTGTCTCAGTGTCGGTGCGCGCGCAGTCGCTCCCCTGGTAGGCCATGTGCAACACACCGGGCAGACCGCCCTGCTGATAGCGCCTCCCGGATCATGTAGCTGCCGGGACACCACGCCGGCATGGTGAGTTGCAACACAGTCGCGACCGAACCATCGATCACCAACGCCACGGCGAACAGATGAGCCTGCGGGTTCTGATGACGCACTCGGTAGGTCATCGCGCAAGGATCCCCTACGAACTGCCGTTGGAATCAGGTTCGAGGATCATACGTGGGCAACGCCACATAACCGCCGCCAAACGTGCCGTCGGTGCGGCATCCAAACCGTTCCGACGGCCATCGGTGTTCGAGCGCCGCCGCTCAGAAAGGCCGAGGCGAACACCTCGGCCTTCCCCGCGTTGCCTACCAGCGCGGACCGCGGGAGGGACGCTCACCGCGTGGTTTGGCCTGGTTAACCTTCAGGTTGCGGCCCTTCAGGGGGGTCTCGTTCAGGGCCTTGATGGCCGCATCGGCCTCCGAGTTGTTCGGCATCTCGACGAAGCCGAAACCCTTTGAGTCACCAGTGAACTTGTCGGTGATCAGGTTCACGCTAGAGATCTCGCCATAGGCGGCGAAGGCGTCGCGCAGATCGTCTTGGGTCACGGAGTAAGCCAGGTTACCAACGTAGATATTCATCGTTCAAGTGTTCCGTCAAAGTGCATTGAAGAGAGAGTGAGAACGGTCGAATGATCAATGCACAACTGATTCGACAGTCTTTGTCCCCAACCGTTGGGGCGAAATCGTTGCGCGGCCGGGCCCTGACGGCACACCGCGAAACGGTACCGACGGCTATCGGCCGCGCACCGGCATGGCACGTCGACCGCCACCCGGCCGCGCGGCCGGCGCCCCTGCCATGCGGCCGCCACGTGGACCACTGCGCGGCCGCGGGGCGAAATCGGTACGCCCGCGCACGTGTTCGTCATCCTCATCGCGATCGGCCGGCGGATTCGCCGACGGCTCAAACCCGACCACGGGGGTCATAGGGATTTCCCGGCGCAACAGACGTTCGATCCCCTTAAGCAACCCCTTCTCGTCATTACTGACCAGGGACAGGGCCGCACCGACGGCACCGGCACGGCCGGTGCGCCCGATGCGGTGGACATAGTCCTCCGCCACGTTCGGCAATTCAAAATTGACCACTTGAGGCAGATTGGCGATATCCAGGCCGCGCGCGGCGATATCGGTCGCCACCAGGGCCCGCACCAACCCGCGCTTGAACTCATCCAGGGCGCGGGTGCGCGCCGATTGGCTTTTGTTGCCGTGGATGGCCGCGGCGGTGATCCCGTCACGCATCAGTTTCTCGGCAAGTTTATTCGCCCCATACTTAGTACGGGTGAAGACCAGCACCTGCTCCCAACCCTCACGATGGATAAGGTGGGCCAACAAATCGGGTTTGCGCACCCGGTCGACCGGGTGCGCGGACTGCGCTACCGCCTCGATCGGCATATTGCGCCGGGCCGCCACTTCAACGGTCTTAGGGTGCTTCAGTAGCCCGTCGGCGAGGCGTCGGATCTCATCTGAATAGGTCGCGGAGAACAAGAGGTTTTGCCGCCGCTCCGGGATCAGGCGCAGGATCCGCTTGATGTCGTAGATAAAGCCCATATCGAGCATACGATCCGCCTCATCCAGCACCAGGATTTCGACGCGGGACAGATCCACCGTACGCCGGGTCGCATGATCGAGCAAGCGCCCGGGGGTGGCAATCAGGACATCGACACCGCGCTGGAGTTTGTCCACCTGCGGCTGCATACCGACGCCGCCAAAGACGATCGCGGAACGCAACGGTAGGTGAATACCGTAGGCCACAACCCGCTCCCCAACCTGGGCCGCGAGTTCCCGCGTCGGCGTCAGGATCAGTGCGCGGGGGTGGCGCTGGGGTTGGCCTTGTTCGGCTAACCGATGTAAGACGGGGAGTACGAAGGCGGCAGTCTTGCCGGTCCCAGTTTGGGCGCCGGCCAATAGATCATGGCCGGCAAGTATGTCTGGGATGGCTTGCGCCTGGATCGGCGTCGGCCGACCGTAGCGCTGCGTCGCAACGGCGCGCAGCAAGTCGGCCCTAAGGCCGAGCGAATCGAAAGACATGGAGGCTCCGAGCCTGTCTGCCCAGGCGACTTACCCGGGGTTCCGGGGCCGATCCAGGCAAAATGAAAGAAAATGTACGTTCGACGGAGACGCCGGAAAATCTTGACGCGATCTGCCGCTATACAGAAGCACCACGGCAACTTAGCGCCGGATAGTGTAGGCTTTAGAGTCTAGACACATGCGAAGCAAAAAGCCAGCGGATTTGTTGGATTTGATCCATGCTTGGCGTCAGCCCCGCCGACGCCCCTCGAATCTGACTCATCGAAGTCAATTTTTTCATTGGCTTAGAGCGATCACATCGGATACAGCAACCAAGCACTGCCGACCCTGCCGACCCTATCGAGCCCTGCGACGCCACGCCGAGAGCAGGCGGATGGCCCACCGAAACGCGGTCATAGCACGCCACCCCGAGGCACCCCTTGTTAAGGACACCTGGCGGTGGATTCGACGCCAACCACGCGTCGCGCCGGTTTCGACTCAGGAATCCGGCGCGGATCAGATCGCGGGGAATCAGACCTCAAGCACTTGGAGGTAATTGGCCTTGAACGATTCACGATCCGCCTTGACGGACGCATCGTAGCCCTGCTCCTGCATCTTCTGCTTCATCCAACCCGGTAGGACGCCACGGACATAGACGTTCTCCGGGTTCTCTGGATCGACATAACGGGTGTAGTCGCGTCCAGACGGCGTAGCACGGGTCGCGACAGCGGCACCGCGACGGCGCCGGAGCATGATCAGAGGGACTATCTCGTCGACCTCATACCCGTTCTGACTGATCAGGTCCCTGATCTGCTGAAGCACGCCCTGCTTCGCCTCTTGCCGCCGGGTGGTCAATACCCGCTGCAATTCCGACTTGCTCTGCTCGATTTCCTCGAGCCGCTGCCGAATCTCATCAACGTTAAGGTTTGCGTACTCCACAGTGGGCACCTCCGATCTGAAAATGGATGGACTGAGTTGGTCTGCGTATCGCCGCGCATATCTGCCACGAGCGCACCCTTACTAATGTATTAGTTTCGCAATGAAAGTCAAGCGAGGAAGATAAAAAATGCCGCACGATGCACCGCCGGACGGCCACCGACGGCGGATTCCTGCACCGGGGCTGCGGCACGCGCGCACAGCCGCGGCCTGAGACTCGACCATCCGGGCGATTCAATCGCGGACAACTGCTCGCGGGCATTCCTGCCTTGGCTCGTAACGGGGATAAGGCGCCGGTCAGGCATTCGGTGGTCGCGGGCGCAACTGCCCCGTCACTCATCGGTCTCATCAGCGCACCGTTCGCCACCGTTAGCCACCGGCCGCATGGGGCGCCGTCCGCGCCCTGAACCCTGGCCGACGGCAGCGCGGCCGATGGCGAACCGCAGGATGGTACCGTATCGGGCTGCTTCGCAGCGTGAGCCACGACCGGACTCATGCCATTCACGCGCGGCGAGACCGGGCAGGTATTGCGCCGCGCCCCCATCGTAGCCGAGGCTGATCTTTTTGCCGTGTCTGCGAGGCTGCGCCCGGATTGGGCCAAGGCGCCATCCGGGCGATGGGGAGGTTGCAGTCAATACTTGACGAGCCGCAGTGCACTGACACGCAACTAGTCGAGCAAGCAGGCGAATGACACCGGTGTCCCGCTACTCGTCCGGATGCACAAGGGACCATGGGCGGGGGTTATAGGGGTTTGGCAAGGCCGTGCGGCGCATCTCGCCTTCATCTCGTTTCGCGGCTTCAACAACGGTGTTGACAGTGATCAGTCAAGACCTTATCGCCGGCGGAAAGCAGCAAGTGGGGGGCGGGACGCCATCAACAGCGGGACCTGGACCACGGGCGCAGCAACGCTTGCGCAATCGCTATTGCAGAGGTCCGCAGGGCTTGGTTGGGTACGGATCGGACGGCTTGGAGCCCGCTCGCGACAGTGCCGGCAAGGTGGAACCGTCAGACGTGGCCACCGAATTGGTGCCCGGGGCGGGACTCGAACCCGCACGCCTCGCGGCGAGGGATTTTAAGTCCCTTGCGTCTACCGATTTCGCCACCCGGGCGTTGTCTTGGAAGCCCCTGCCGGCGGCGCCTCCCAGGGCTGCGTACCACTCCGCTGGTAGTCTACCGGTTGTTTTGCGCAAGGTTGCTCGCCAGGCTCTCGGGACGCTTGGCGCTATCGCCGGCAAGCCGCGGGCGTAAGGGAGCGCAGCAGGTAGCAGTCGTGAGTTGGAGGCTGAGCCCGGAATCGAACCGGGGTGGACGGCTTTGCAGGCCGCTGCATGACCACTCTGCCACTCAGCCCAAGCCGAGGAGTATAGTAGGGACGCGCGTTCTTGTCACCAGCAAAGCTGTCCGCCGTTGACCAAATGAATGCTCGCCCACCACGCGTGCGCCGAGACGAGCGAGCCGCGGCTGCCCCTCCCCTCAAGGGTCAGCCGGAAGCGTGCGCAAGGCCCCCGCGGTGGGTTCGGTAGGCGGTTCAGAAGGCGGCCACGAAGGCCGCCGCGAAGCGGTCGTAGTCCGTGTCGGGCAGGTGATTGATTCCGGCCGCCGCCTTGCGCCCGCCTCCGCTCTCGAATTGGCGACACAGTTGGTCGGCACCGTCGGGGCGGGTCAGCGGGGCGCGCACGCTCACCAGAAAGCCGCCGTGCGGCAGACGCGTCAGCAAGGCATGGGCACACTCCGGTGCGACCTGTGCAAGCGTGTTGGCAAAGACCCCGCTGACGCGCCGCGCCCAGGGTTCGTCGGGTAGAATGTGCAGCCGGTGACGCGCCTGCATGAGTGAAGGCGCGGTGCCTCGCGCACACGCCAGATCATCCGCGTAGCCGCTGCGCAAGCAGTGGAAGGTCGGGTCCTCACGGATGAACGCCAGCGGGTCCTCGTAGCGACACAGGCGACGATACAAATCATCCGGGGCGCAATGCAGATCGGCCACAGCGGCGCCGTAACTATTGTAATTGATGCAGATGCCGAGTTCCCGCAGGAGCGCGAGATCGACCGCGGCAAGCCACAGCGGTGCCGCTACGCGGCACGCCGCGGCATCGAAATTGTCGCCGAAGGTGCCCACCACCGCCCAGGCGCGTAAACGCCCGCCGAGGAATTCATCGACCAACAGGCTCGTACCCTTGTCCGGACTGGTCTCGATGTGACACTCGAGCCCGGGGTGGCTGGGGATCTCACCGGGGAAATGGTGGTCGAAGTAGCGCACTCGGGCGCCCGCGGCCAATATCCGAGCCAGTGCCGCACGGTTGCTGTCCAGGGCAATGTCAAGCACCGTGACCCGATCCCCGGGGCTGGCCTCAAGGCGCTCCAGCAGCGCAATGTCGCGCTTGACCCCGGTTACCAGGGTGGCTTCGCGCGGGTGCGCGAGCCGCAGTTGCTGCAAGGCACAGATGCCATCCGCATCCCCGTTGAAGACGTCGAAACAGGCCATGATTCACCTCTACTCAGGGTTAAGTTTTTCCGCGGCTGGATGGACTCGCCGCCCTCCGACAGGCCGCCCGACCAAGCGCTGCCGCGGCCCCGGGGCGCACCGGCGCGGGCGCGTCGGCAGACACCCGGCATTGCCGGTCATCCCCCTTGCCGGTAGACTGCGCGCCTTGCTTTGCGCCGGCCCGCACCGGTGGTGGCCACGCGCCGCCCCGGGGATTACCCCGGGGTCTGGCCCCATTATCGCCGCGGGCGCGCCCCCAAACACCTGATCCGGAGCCCCCATGCCAGTCGAACGTACTCTCTCTATCATTAAGCCAAACGCTGTCGCCAAGGACGCCATCGGCGCCATCCTGAGCCGTTTCGAGGCGGCCGGACTGCGCATCGTCGCCGCGCGCATGATGCACCTGAGCAAGGAACAGGCCGGGGCCTTCTATGCCGTGCACCAGGGCAAGCCGTTTTTCGCGGAACTGGTGGACTTCATGACTTCCGGGCCGGTCATGGTCCAGGCCCTGGAGGGAGAGGACGCGGTCGCCAAGAACCGCGACATCATGGGCGCCACCAACCCGGCCAACGCCGCCCCCGGCACCATCCGTGCGGACTTCGCCGACTCCTTTACGGAGAATGCGGTGCACGGTTCCGACGCTCCGGACACGGCCGCGGTGGAAATTGCGTTCTTCTTCCCGGAAGGCATCTGACCACGCACTCGCTGGATCTTGATCACAAATCCGCCAAAGGCCGGCCGGCCCATGTGGGTTTGCGCGCGCAAGCGCATATTCTGCAAGTGAGCGGCGACGCCGGGGCTGAACTAAGGTGGGCGGAATTATGATCAAGGCCTACCCGCTGACCCCGACCCGGCCGGACCACGCACCCGCGATGGATAACCCGCAAGAAGCCCAAGGCATGGTGCCGAACCTGCTGGACCTGGACCTCACCGATTGTGAGGCCCTGGTGGCCGCGCTTGGCTTCAAGACCTTCCACGGACGCAATCTGTTCAAGTGGATCCACAAGCACGGGGTCATCGACTATGACGCGATGACCGACCTACCCAAGCGCCTGCGCGCCGCACTGTCGGACCACGCGGTGCTGCGCTTACCCCGCATCATCGACCCTCGGCCGTCCGCGGACGGCACCCTGAAGTGGGTGATGGAACTCAATGACGGACAGCGGATCGAGACGGTGTACATCCCCGAGGAGAGACGCAGCACCCTCTGCGTCTCCTCCCAGGTCGGGTGCGCGCTGGACTGCGTCTTCTGCGCCACCGCCCGCCACGGATTCAATCGCAACTTACGAGTGGGCGAGATCGTCGGCCAGGTCTGGCACGCGACACGACAACTCGGCGTCGCGCCATCGAACGTGGTGATGATGGGCATGGGCGAGCCGCTCGCGAACTTCGAGGCGGTGGTCAAGGCTATGGCGGTCATACAGGACGACCTGGCCTACAATCTTTCCAAGTTTCGGGTCACCCTGAGCACCTCCGGCATCGTGCCCAATATCTATCGGTTGCGGGAAGTCAGCGACGTCGCCCTGGCCGTATCGCTGCATGCGCCCAACAACGCACTGCGCGACCAATTGGTACCGATCAATCGCAAGTACCCGCTGGAGGAATTGCTGCCGGCCTGCCGCGCCTATCTGGCCGGGGACCAACGGCGCAAGATCACCTGGGAATATGTGATGCTGGACGGCATCAACGACAGTCTCCAGCACGCCAGACAACTGATCCAACTCTTGGAGGGCACCCCGTCCAAGCTCAACTTGATCCCCTTCAATCCGTTTCCGGACAGCGGCTTCAAGACCACCCCCCCGGCCCAGTTGGAGACCTTTCGCCAACGCCTGATGGGCTCCGGCCTGTTGGTCTTCACCCGCAAGACGCGCGGCGACGAAATCGCCGCCGCCTGCGGGCAACTGGTCGGCCGGGTGGAGGATCGAACCCGTCGCGGCGCCCGCCCGGTCACGGTCAACCTGCCCACCCCACCGCCTCCCGGCGGCGAACCTCCCCGGTGCCAGGTCCGATGAACCATACTGCCATGCAATTGGCCGCCCTGCTCCGTATCCTTGCCCTCTGTGCGCTGTGTCCGGCGAGCGCGTCCTGCAGCCGGCACGAGGCACGCGGCACGCCGAACTCGATCGACGCACAGAACGGCACGGAGAACAGCTCGGCGGACCTCTATATCGCAATCGCCGCGGAGTACTCTCGCCTGGGTCAAACGGAGGCGGCGCTGAAGAACGCGGAAAAGGCGATCGCCGCGGACAAGGGCAACTCCGGCGGCTATTATATGCTGGCACTGATCTACCAGAAGATCGGTGAAACCACGCTCGCCGAAGAAAATTTCAAGCATGCGCTGAAACTCGCGCGCCGCAACCCCGACGTGCTGGACGCCTATGGCAGCTTTTTCTGCACCCTACGGCGTTACTCCGAGGCGCAGGCCCAGTACGCCAAGGCGCTCTACAAAACCCCTTGGTTTTCGCTGACCAACGCCGGCAATTGCGCCATGAGTACCAGCGACGCCGCCGCCGAGACCTTCCATCAGTGCGTCCTGACCGCCAACCCCAAATATGGACCGGCCTTGTACATGCTAGCCGCCATCGAATTCAACCGCAACAACGCTAAGGCTGCCAGGGTCTACTTGCATCGCCACCTGGATGACTACCCCAGGGGCGTGCTCAGCGCCAACCTCGACACCCTCCAGACCTTGCAGTTGGTGATCAGGACCGAGCGCAAGCTGGGCAATATCAAGGGTGCCGAGACCTACGAACAGGTCTTGCGCGACAAGTTTCCGTCCGACAGTGCCCCATCTTCGGGACCTCCAATGAGCCCTTCGCGATGAATCCCATTCAAGCCGTCAGCCCGGACGATCAAAATGTTGTCGAGTTTTCCGAAAACCCTGGGCGCCGCCTGCGTGTGCAGCGCCAGTCTCGGGGGATCGAGGTCGAACGCATCGCCGCCCAACTCCATTTGCGGGTCGCGACGGTCGAGGCCCTGGAACAGGACCGCTATCAGGACCTGCCGGGCCCGGTATTCGTCACCGGCTACCTGCGCAACTACGCGCGCCTGCTCGGTTTGGACGCGGAGCCGCTGATCGCCGCCTTTCGCGCGACCCATCCCGACCAGGAACCGATCGGCGTGCGGATCAGCCCCCTGCCGCGACAGGAGATCGGCAGCAGTCACATCTTGGTGCGACTGGTCAGTCTCGCCTTGCTCGCCGCGGTGGTCGCAATGCTTTCACTATGGTGGCAGCACCGGGCCGAGTTGCTGTCCGCAGTGACTCCCGGCGACGCCTCAGGCCTCGCGCTGACGACCCCCGTCAACAATCATCCGCCGCTGGACCAGCCAATCGCTGCGGCCACTCAAGGCGCCACGGGCACGGCGCTGCCGTTGCCGGGCGCAAGCAGCGGCCGCCCGGAGCCCGAGTCCGAGCGGCCGGCGGCGCTCGCCCTGCCCCCGCCGGGTCCGGTCATCGCGACCCCCGACGCGACCGTGGCCGGCACCGCGACCGAGCCGGCGGCAGGCGGCACGCCGGCCAGCCCCCCGGGCGAGGTCGCCGTGACCTTCTCCAGCCCCACTTGGATCAACGTCCGCGACGCCGCGGGTACCCTGATCCTCAAAGGGCAGATGCACAAGGGTGACACCCGGGTTCTGGGCGGCAACCCGCCCTATTCCGTTACCGTCGGCAACGCCGCGGCCTTGGGCGTTACTGTCGGCGGCCGCCCCGTCGACTTGGCCGGCCGCGCGCGCGGCAAGGACGCACGCTTCAAGTTCGACCCGAGAAGCCCCGAATGAGCACCCCGGGCGACTGCGCCGGCCCGCACCTGGGGCCCGCATTCGCCGCCGACGCGAGCAAGACCATCCAGGCGATTCGCGGGATGCATGATGTCACGCCGGCGTGCAGCGACACCTGGCAGCGCCTGGAGGATACCGCCCGGGCGGTCCTGACCGGCTATGGTTACTCAGAGATCCGCACCCCCATCGTCGAGTCATCGGACCTATTCAAGATCAATAGCCTGAGCGACGCACCAGAGCGGGCCGCCTACCGCGAGGAACTGGTATGCATCCTTGATGGACACCGGGACCAGTTGGACGCGGACAGTCGCCGGCGGCTCACTGCTAACCCCCGCAGGTACTCGACTCCAAGAGCCCCGAGACGGCGGCGATCGTCGCCGCGGCCCCAGCCCTCCTGGACCGCCTGGGGACCGAAACCCGCGACCACTGCGCGACCATCCGGACCGAACTTGACGCTGCCGCCGTCCCTTACCGGATCATTCCGCGCCTGGTGCGCGGACTGAGCTACTATAATCGCACCGTTTTCGAGTGTTGGGATGAAGCCGCTGCGCGAAGCGGCCGAACAGTGCGAGTTGACCCTCTCGGACACCGCGGCTTTCCTAGCCGCGGCGCGAACCGCCAGCTGAGAGGCAACTGGAGGATAAATGGACAGGGTTAACGGGATTTTGCCGGATCAACAGAGTTGGGTGCTGGTGGCGCTGCTGCTCAATCATCTTGATGATCATTGAAAATCCTGTAATCCTGGCTAAAGTTCCAACCGACGGGCACGACCTGTCATGCGGGCAGCGGCGGGCGGTAACAGCATCACGCTGGAATCCAACCGTTACACGAATACCCAGACCCCTAAAGGAAACCGAGCGTGAGCGAATACGAAACCGACGACGAGAAGGTCGAGTCGATCAAGAAGTGGTGGAAGGAAAACGGCATGTCCGTGGTGGGCGGGGTAGCGATCGGCCTCGCGGTCGTGTTCAGTTGGAGCACTTGGACCGACTACCGCAACGGTGTCGGCGCCCAAGCCTCGGCCGTCTTTGAGCAACTGATGGTCAGTGCCGCCGCGGGCGAGGCCCAGTCGACCGCCAAACAGGCACAACTCCTGGACCACGATTACGCCTCTACTCCCTATCCCGCCCTGGGCGCTCTGGTCGCTACCCAGGTCCTGTATCAAAGCGGCGATGCCACGGGTGCCATGGCCGCCCTGAAACGGCTGCTCGTCAAGGCCCCGGACCCCGCTCTGACGCGCCTGGCGGGCCTGCGACTCGCGCGTATCCAACTCGCGCTGAGCCAGCTGGACGCCGCCGCGGCCACCGTCGCGGCCCACGACGACAGCGCCGCCTTCGCCGGGGACTTCGCGGCCGTGCGCGGCGACCTCGCCGCCGCCCGCGGTGACACCGCCGCGGCACGCGTCGCCTATGAGAAGGCCATCGCGGCCGGGACCGGGCTACCTCAGTTGATCCGGCTTAAGCTCGACAACCTGCCCACCGCCGGTTGAGGCTGACCAACATCATGCCCACCCGACACCCTACCTACCACGGCGCCCTGCGCATCTACACTGCATTGCTGGTCGGCGGCGTCCTGACCGGTTGCAGTCACATCCCCTGGTTGGGCGCCGAGAAGGACCCCACCCCGCCGACCAAACTCACCACCCTGGTCCCCGAGGTCACCGCCACGACCCTGTGGTCGGCGCGCCTCACCAAGGGCAGCGAAGGCCGGCGCCTCTATCTAGTCCCGGCGGTTGGCGGGGGCCGCGTCTACGTGGCCGACGCACGCGGACGGGTGGTCGCCGCGGATGCGGGCAGCGGGCACATTCTGTGGGAGAAGGATACCAAGCTGCCGCTGAGCGCCGGCCCGGAACTGTCCGGGGAGCGCCTGATCCTGGGGACCAGCAACGGCCAGGTCATCGCGCTGTCGAGCACTGACGGCAAGGAGCAGTGGTGCGCCCCGGTCAGCGGGGAGGTCCTCTCGGTACCCCGGCGCACCGACGACGGCAAGGTGATCATACACACCCTCGACGACACCGTCTTCGCGCTCGACGAGGCCAAAGGCACCGAGCTGTGGCGGGTCCCCTACTCTGCACCGGTGCTGACGCTACGCGGCAGCAGCACCCCGGCGATCGCCCCCAAGGGGGTCGTCGTCGGGCTCGCCGGTGGTAAGCTGGTCAAACTCGACCCCACCGATGGCACCCCGCTGTGGGAGGTCATCATCACCGCGCCCGGCGGGCGCTCAGAACTGGCCCGCATCACTGACATCGACGCCGACCCGTTCATCGTCGGCAAGGTGGTCTTCGTCGATACCTACAACGGTGACCTGGCGGCGGTCGACCTGGACGGCGGCGGCATACTGTGGCGTCGAGAATTGTCGTCTCACGCCGGACTCACCGCCACGCCGAACGATCTGTTCATCACCGACTCCGCTGACCTGGTATGGGGCGCAGACCCGGCCGCTGGCGGCGGGCGCTGGAAACAGGAGCGGCTGCGCAACCGTCAACTCACCGCGCCGGCCCTGATCGGCAACCTGATCTCCGTGGGTGACCTGGAAGGCTGGCTGCACCTGATCGCCCAGACCGACGGCCGCATCGTTGGCCGCACCCGGGTGAGCAAGAAGGCCATCACCGCCCGCCCGCTGGTAGTTGGCAATCGGCTCTATGTCTACGCCACCGATGGTACTCTGGCCGTGCTTACTGCCGGCACGGTCCCAGGCGGGGGCGGCCGTAGCGGCGCCCAGTCAGCGGCGGTCGGGGACCAGGCCGAACGCACCGCCCAAGCGACCAAGGCCGCCAAGTCCGCGACCCTTGCAGCACCGGCGGCACCCACGTCGCTAACCAAAGACCCCGGCAAATCCGCCGGCACGTTCGCCGACTAAGCCACCGGCGACGCTCAAGAACCAAGCCCCTAACACACTCTATAAAGAGGCACCTCCGACATGCTGCCCGTCATCACCCTGGTGGGCCGTCCGAATGTCGGCAAATCCACCCTTTTCAACCGGCTCACCCAGAGCCGCGACGCACTCGTTGCCAACTTCCCCGGCCTCACGCGCGACCGCCAGTATGGTGTCGGCCGCGTCGGTCCCCACCCTTATGTCGTGGTCGACACGGGCGGGATCAGCTTCAACGCCGACGGGGTCGAGGCCCTGATGCAGCGCCAGGTCCAGGCCGCCATCGAGGAAGCGGACCAGATCATCTTCCTGGTCGACGCCAAGGACGGCTGCACCGCCGGTGACCACGAGATCGGCGAGCGCCTGCGCCGACTCGGCAAGCCACTGAGCCTGGTGGTCAACAAGGCCGACCACGCGGAGCGCGAACTGGTCGCCGCCGAGTTCCATGCACTGGGGCTCGGTGATCCCATACCCATATCCGCCAGCCAGGGGCGCGGGGTACGCACCCTCATGGAAGGGCTGCTGGAGGAACTGGCCTTTCGCGCCACGCAGGTCGTCCCAGACCCCGACGCAGAACCCACCGGTGCGGACGAGGGCATCAAGGTCGCCGTGGTCGGGCGCCCCAATGCCGGCAAGTCGACGCTCATCAACCGGCTCTTGGGCGAGGAACGCCTGGTCACCTGCAATCTGCCCGGCACCACCCGCGACAGCATCTTCATCCCGGTCGAATACCGCGGGCGCCGCTATACGCTGATCGATACCGCAGGCGTGCGGCGCCGCAGCAAGGTCACTGACGTGATTGAGAAGTTCAGTATCATCAAGACGTTACAGGCAATTGAGGCGTGCAACGTCATCATCATGGTGCTGGACGCTCGCGAGGGCATCGGTGAGCAGGACGCCACACTCGCCGGTCACATCATCGACAGCGGGCGCGCCCTGGTGGTCGCCATCAACAAATGGGACGGGTTGGACACCGATGCCCGCACCCAGATCCACACCCAGATCGAGCGCATGCTAGGCTTTCTCGACTTCGCCGCTCAGCATCGTATCTCCGCCCTACACGGCAGCGGCGTGGGGTTGCTGCTCGATGAGGTCGACCGCGCCTACGCTAACGCCATGCGCGACATCGCCACCCCCGAGATGACCCGACTGCTGGAGGCCGCGGTCCAGGAACACCAACCGCCGCTGGTCCACGGCCGGCGCATCAAGCTGCGCTATGCCCACCAGGGCGGGCGCAACCCGCCGCTCATCATCATCCACGGCAACCAGACCGAGAACGTCCCGGATACCTACCGGCGCTATCTCATCAACCGCTTCCGCAAGGATTTAGGCATCTTCGGCACCCCGCTGCGTATCGAATTCAAGAGCGGCACCAACCCCTTCAAGGGCATAAAAAACAACCTGACCGAGCGCCAGATTAAGCACCGGGCGCGGCTTAAAGCATACGTCCGGCGCAAATAGCGCGGAGGGCTCGCTCCAGCAGTTAGAGATGCCGATTCGGCCCCCCGATTCCTGCCGTGAGACGCCTCCTGTCGAAGGGGCAAGTCCCGATTGGTTCTAAGCTTCAACGAACGCAACACACCCGCAATCGATTATGCCCGACTGCTCCGTTTGGAACTATCTCGATAACCTATTGAAATGTAAATTTAGTTTGAGCCCATGGACCCCCGTCTAGTGCCCCTGAATCAGGCCCACGGCAACTTCAGCGAAGGTCAGATCATCCGTCGCCTGGGGATCGACCATGGCGCCGGTCTACGTCACGTCCCGAGCCGCCGCTATGTGCTGTTCGACGGCCATCGCGGCTGTGGCAAGTCGGCCTTGACGCCCCGATCAGATGGCTGGCGAGAGCAACCGTGGGGCTTGAAGTCCTTGGCGCCGCTGGCGGATCACCTCGGCCAGAGACGGGCAGGGCGAGACGGCGCGTTGGCGACAGGTCTCGATGATGCTGGCCAAGTGGGCGA
>JADNEJ010000055.1 GCA_016292295.1 Candidatus Thiodictyon intracellulare | reverse complement strand
ACGCGCGCGCCCTTGCGCCGCTCCAGGGTCTCATCCACCACTACCAGGATCGGCCAGCCGGGCGGCAGCAACGCTATCAGCAGTCCCAGTAGGATCTGCGACCCCTGCACCTCCGACCAGCGTCCCCGACTTAGGATCCGGTGGTCACGCTCAAACCGGGGTTCGTGCGCCAGCCTCATGACCCGCAGGGCTGCGGCCACCGTGCGCAGGCCTTGGGCGTCACGCGCGGAGCCGTCGCCCGACTGCAAAAATGGCCAAAGTCGAGTAATCGCCCTTTCAAAAGTTACTATCCACTCAAGACTCAGTGATGAGGCGAAGGTGAGTCGGGTTCCCGCGCGCCCCAGGAGCGCCTAGCTGTCACTTATCGCGGTCACCCGGTGCGCGGAGTCAAGATCCAGCTCAACAGGCAACTGAGCAGATGCTGAGAATGTCCCTTCGGGTCTTATTCTCAACGCATTGTCCGAGCGTCGCGATGGGCCTTGATCATAATTCCGCCCACCTTGTTCAGTCCAGGCGTCGCCGCTCCCTTGTAGAATATGGTCTTGCGCGCGTAAACCCACATGGGCCGGCTGGCCTTGGGCGGATTTGTGATCAAGGCTGTCGCGATGCTCGGACAATGATTTGCGGTGAACGGACTTGCTCAATGCTGCGATACCGGGTGCGCTACTGGGGACAGACCACGGTTCCCCCGGAATTCTCTCCCCGGTAGCGTCGCAGCCGGTCAGTAGCGCCAGACCGCCGAGGCTCAGCGATCGGGTCAGGAAATGGCGGCGCGCGGGCGCTGCGGGAACGAAACCCTCATAGCCCAGGTTTCCGGCGGCGCCGACCGCGGTCCGCGGGACGTTGATCAGACGCGCCGGGCCGCAGCACTGGATTGCCCTTCGCGCGTGCGTGTCTGTATCCTTATAGTCCATGCGCCCATGGGTCCGCCGCGCGGGGCGCGATTGGCGGCGGCCACGGGAAGCGGGGCTTGCCGGACGGGCGTTGAGGGCAAACCTCGGCCTCCACCAGGACCAACTCTTCGTCGTCCGCGAGATCGGCGACCGCGTCATCTTCAGGAGTTCGACTGATTCTTCTTCCCGTTGCGTCTTTGCCCGAGATCCGTCCCCGGCCTTAAGAGGATATGGCGATGACCATCGAGCCGATGGACCCCGGGGGGCCGGCGGCTACCATGCTGGTCAGCGGCGCCGCCGCCCTGGGGCTCGTGCTCGCCCCGGTGCAGGTCGAGCGGTTGCTCGGGTTTCTGGTGCTTCTCACCCGCTGGAACCGCGCCTACAACCTGACCGCTGTGCGCGACCCCGGCGAGATGGTCCCGCGTCACCTGCTCGACAGTCTCGTGATCCTGCCCTATCTCTATGGTGAGACGGTGTTGGACCTGGGCACAGGCCCCGGTCTGCCGGGGCTGCCGCTCGCCATCTGCGATCCCGACCGGCGCTATTGGCTGCTCGACGCCAACGGCAAAAAGATCCGCTTCGTGCGGCAGGCGGTCCTGGAACTCGGGCTCAGCCGGGTCGTGCCGGCACAGGGCCGCATTGAGGCGTACCGGCCGGGGCGAAAATTCAGTACCATAGTAAGTCGCGCCGTGGCCACGATCGCGCAGATCCTGGCCACGGCGGCTCCATTGCTTGAACGCCCGGGGCGCTTGCTGGTCATGAAAGGCCGCTACCCGCAGGACGAACTCCAAGACCCGGCGCTACGCGCCCTCGACTTGGCCGTGCACAAGCTGTTCGTGCCCTTCCTCGAAGGCGAACGCCACCTGATCGAGATCCGCTGTGAGTGAACCTGCCATGGGCCGAATCATCGCCGTTGCCAACCAAAAGGGCGGAGTCGGTAAGACCACGACCGCCGTCAATCTCGCCGCCTCCCTGGCCTCCATGAAGCGCCGTGTCCTGCTGGTCGACCTGGATCCCCAGGGTAACGCCACCATGGGTTGCGGTGTCGACAAGCACAGCATCGAACAGTCCAGTTGCGACGTGCTGTTGTCCGACGTGGCCTTCGCGGATTGTATGCAGCGGGTGACTGAGCCAGCCCCCGGCTTCGATCTGCTGCCGGCCAACGGGGACCTGACCGCCGCTGAGGTGGGCCTGATGGACTCCCCGGACCGGGAGCGGCGACTGGCGCGCGTCCTGACCGCGGGGGCCGCGAACTATGAGCTGGTGATCATCGACTGCCCGCCGTCGCTCAACATGTTGACGCTCAATGCCCTGGTGGCCGCCGATGGGGTGCTGATCCCCATCCAGTGCGAGTACTATGCCCTCGATGGGCTGTCGTCCCTGATCGATACCATTGACCAGGTGCGTGCGAGCCGCAACAGCGGCTTGCAGATCGAGGGCATCCTGCGCACCATGCATGATCCACGCAACAACCTGGCCAACCAGGTCTCCACTCAGCTCGTCGTCCATTTCTCGGAGCAGGTCTATCGCACCATCATCCCGCGGAACGTGCGTCTGGCGGAGGCCCCCAGTCACGGCCTGCCGGTGCTGATGTACGACCCGATCTCCAAGGGGGCGGTGTCCTATCTCGCCCTGGCGAGTGAGGTACTGCGCCGACAAGACAAGCGGCGACAGGCGGCCTGATCGTGTCCTTAGACCCATCTCTTGACCTGAGCCCTTTAGCCATGGACGAATCACAGACCTCGTCGTCCAAGAAGCGCGGACTCGGCCGTGGACTCGATGCCCTGCTTGGGGCGACCCGCCCGCCCCAGGTCGCGCCCGATCAGACTGCTGTCGGCGCCCCGGCGTCGGCGCTCGCGGAACGCATCACCCACCTGCCGCTGGAGCGTATTTCGCGCGGGCGCTACCAACCGCGCCGGGACTTTGACCCCGACGCCCTGCGTGAACTGGCGGACTCCATCGCCGTTCAGGGCGTGATCCAGCCGATCGTGGTCCGGCCGCTCGATGGTGATGGCTACGAGATCGTCGCCGGAGAGCGCCGGTGGCGCGCCTCCCAACAGGCGGGTCTCAAGGAGATCCCGGTCGTCATCCGGGACGTGGACGAACCCACCGCCGTGGCCATCGGGTTGATCGAGAACATCCAGCGTGCGGACCTGAACCCGCTGGAGGAGGCTGGCGCCTTGGAGCGCCTCCTGATCGAGTTCCAGCTCACCCACCAGCAGGTCGCCGAGGCCGTCGGTAAGTCCCGCGCCACCGTCACCAATCTGTTGCGGCTCCTGGAGCTGAATCCGGATGTGAAGGCCTGCGTGGAACAGTCACAGCTCGAGATGGGTCATGCCCGGGCCCTGCTGGGCCTCAAAGGACCCCAGCAGAGCGCGGCCGCCAAGCAGGTGGTCGGCGCCGGGCTCTCGGTCCGCGAGACCGAGCGGCTGGTGCGCCGGCTCCAACAGACTGGGGACCCGCCGCCCGAGCCCGCGACCAAGGTGGAACCGGACCCTAATGTCCGTGGGCTCCAGGACTCGCTGGGCGAGCGGCTCGGAGCGCGCGTTGAGATCCAGCAGGGTGCGCGCGGGGCCGGCAAGTTGGTGATCGCCTACAACAGTCTCGACGAACTCGACGGTATCCTGGCCCACATCACGTAGGGGCTGATTTAAACCATGCTTTTTTGTGGGAAGGTTTCAACCCCGGTCCAACACCAGCCCGAGAAACTGCTCGCGCCGCATGCGCCACTCAATGATTAGAATCATGTTTATTATGCCCTCGAAACCGTGCCCTCGCGTTGACCGCCTTTTAGGGAACCCTTATACTACTGGTTCGGTACTGGGGATTTTCACGGGATAATCCCATTGCAATGCAATAGGCGCCTATCCTGCTCGCCCAACGGGTCCTGCAAGTCCAAGCACTCCTCGCCTCCTTAGCGACAGTCATCGCCCTGCCCTTCGGCAATTCGGTGGTGGTTTCGGTCCTGATGGGGTCAGGTGGGTGTCTGCTGGCTAGCGGTCTGTTCGCGGTCTCGGTTTTTTGGGCGTACCGGGCGCAGCATCCCGAGCGGTTGTTACTGCGTATGTACCGCGCAGAAGCAGTGAAGTTGGCGTTGATCATCGGTCTCTTCGTCGTGGCCTTCGTCACTCTCGATAGACTGAATATACCGGTCCTGCTGGCTGCCTATCTGGTCAACCAGGTGGCATCTACGCTGATCGCAGCACAGTGGGAAACCCGATCGGGGAACCACGACAAGAACCGTCACGACGAGAATTGAGAGATGACCGATGTCGACCGCTGAAACGCTCACTTCGCAATGCTACATCCACCACCATCTCACCCATCTAGCCTTGGGCTGGCTGCCGGCCGATAAGACGGAGTTGATCGGTTCCCATCACCACGGCCTGGTGCTCGCGGCGAACGCCGATGAAATCGCTAATATGGGCTTTTGGGCAATCCACCTCGATACCATGTTCTTCTCCATCCTCCTGGGGTGGTTGGCCTTCAGTTTCTTCCGCAAGGTTGCTGAGCGCGCGATCGTGGGCGTGCCGAGTGGTGCCCAGAACTTCGTCGAGTGGGTGCTCGATTTCATTGATGAGAACGTACGCGGTTCCTTCACCGGTAGGAACCCGATGGTCGCGCCGCTGGCCCTGACCATTTTCGTCTGGGTCTTCCTGATGAACGCCATGGACCTGCTGCCGGTGGACCTGCTGCCCTGGCTGTGGGGCCAGTTCTGGAGTCTATTCGGCGCTAATCCGCATCATGTATTCCTGCGCGTCGTTCCGACCGCGGACCCCAATACCACCTTCGCCATGGCCCTGATGGTGTTCTTCACGGTCCTGTATTACAGCTTCAAGGTGAAGGGTGTGGGCGGCTTCCTCGGGGAATTGACGCTGCAGCCGTTCGGTGTCTGGGGCCTGCCGGCGAATATCATACTGGAAGGCATAAGTCTGCTGTCCAAGCCGATCTCGCTTGCGCTGCGTCTGTTCGGCAACATGTATGCCGGCGAGATGATTTTCATCCTGATCGCGTTGATGTACAGCGGCAGCACGGTGCTCTCCGTATCCGCCGGTGGTCTGCAGCTGGTGTGGGCACTGTTCCACATCCTGATCATCACCCTTCAGGCCTTTATCTTCATGGTGCTGACCGTCGTCTATTTGGATATGGCGCACCAGACCCACCACTGATCCGTCCTGGCCGCTGGCCCGGACCACGACTTCCAATGATTTTCAAAACCCCAACCCTGAACTGGAGGAACTAATGGACGCTAACAGTGCTGTTTTGTTCGCAGCTGCAATCAAATTCATCGGCGCGGGTCTCATGCTCGGCCTGGGTGCGGTCGGCGCGGGCGTCGGCATCGGTGTCCTGGGCGGCCGGTTCCTGGAGGGGGCGGCCCGCCAGCCGGAGCTGATCCCGATGTTGCGCACCCAGTTCTTTATCGTCATGGGCCTCGTCGACGCCTTGCCGGTCATCGCGATCGCCATGGGCCTGTACCTGATGTTCGCCGCTTGATCCCGGATCAGGTTCAGGGATCAGGTGCCCGCAAGTGACCGGTCGCCCAGCAGACTCGAGGCACCCCGAGGCAATTAGATGAACTTCAATCTGACACTCATTGGCCAGATGATCTCCTTCGGGGTCTTCGTCTGGTTCACTATGACCTACGTCTGGTCGCCAATTATGAAGGCGCTCCAGGAGCGCAAGGCCAAGATCGCCGAGGGACTGGCGGCCGCCGAGCGTGGCCACCAAGAGAAGGCCCTGGGCGAGCAACGCGCCCTGGAGACCCTGAAAGACGCCAAGGCCCAGGCGGCCGAGATCCTGGGACAGGCGAACAAACGCGCCAGCGAGATCGTCGAAGAGGCCAAGACCGACGCCCGCGGAGAGGGTCAGCGCCTGATTGTATCCGCCCAGGCGGAGATCGAGCACGAGACCAACCGGGCACGCGAGGAGTTGCGCCAAAAGGTCGCTACCCTGGTGATCGCCGCCGCCGAGAAGATCCTGAAGAAGGAAATCGACGCACGCGCCCACCAGTCCATCATCGACGACTTCGCCAGACAGATTTAAGGGCACACTATGGCCGGAGAACTCACAACCATCGCCCGGCCCTATGCCGAGGCCGTCTTCATGGCGGCCCAGGAGTCCGGTCAGGTCGAGGCCTGGACGCAGCCGCTGGGTGTGCTTGCCGTGATCGCAACGGATCCGCTGATGGTCGCCCAGATCGGTAATCCGTGGCTTGCGCGGGACCAGGTGGAAAACATGATCCTGAGCGTCGCTGGGAATTCACTGCCGAAGCCCCTGGTTAGCCTGGTCCGCCTGTTGGCGGAAAACGGCCGCTTAGCCGCCTTGCCTGAGATCGTCGCCCTCTATAACGAGCGGCGGGTCGCCAGTGCGGGGGTGCGCGAGATCGTGGTCCGCAGCGCCTTTCCGGTCGATGCTGCCCAGGAACAGGCCCTGGCCCAGTCTCTGGACCGCCGCTTCGGCGCCCAGGTCCAGGTGACCGTGGAACTTGACCCCGACCTCATCGGCGGTGTCGAGATCCGCGCCGGGGACCTGGTGATCGACGACTCGGTCCGCGGCAAGCTCAAGCAACTCGCGCACGCCCTCCAGTTCTGAACGGGCCCATTGTGAACAGGATACTGCCATGCAACTGAACCCTTCCGAAATCAGCGATCTCATCAAACAGAAGATCGAACAGTTCGACCTGAAGACGGAGGCCCGCACTGAAGGCACCATCGTCAGCATCACGGACGGTATCGTGCGCGTCCACGGCCTGACGGACGCCAAGTATTACGAGATGCTGGAGTTTCCTCCAGACAGTTCCGGTCAGGCTACCTTTGGTCTGGCACTGAATCTGGAGCGCGATTCTGTGGGCGCGGTTATCCTGGGACCCTATACCCATCTGACCGAGGGCGACTGGGTTCGCTGTACCGGCCGCGTGCTTGAAGTCCCGGTAGGCTCCGGCCTGCTCGGGCGTGTATTAGACTCGCTCGGTAATCCGATCGACGGCAAGGGCCCAATCGATGCGGCCGGCACCGCGCCCATCGAGAAGGTGGCTCCCGGCGTCATCGCCCGCAAGTCGGTGGACCAGCCGGTGCAGACCGGGCTCAAGGCCATCGACGCTATGGTGCCGATCGGCCGCGGTCAGCGTGAGTTGATCATCGGTGACCGCCAGACCGGCAAGACCGCGGTCGCAGTCGATACGATCATCAACCAGAAGGGCACCGGCGTTAAGTGCATCTATGTCGCGGTGGGGCAGAAGAATTCCTCCATTGCTACCCTAGTGCGCAAGCTGGAAGAATTCGGCGCGATGGAGCACACCATCATCGTCGCGGCCGCCGCAGCCGAGTCTGCCGCCATGCAGTACATCGCGCCCTATGCGGGTGCCACCATGGGCGAGTACTTCCGTGATCGCGGTGAGGATGCTCTGATCGTTTATGACGATCTGACCAAGCAGGCCTGGGCCTACCGGCAGGTCTCGCTGCTGCTGCGCCGCCCGCCGGGCCGTGAGGCCTATCCGGGTGACGTCTTCTATCTGCATTCACGCCTGCTCGAGCGCGCCGCCCGCGTCAACGCGCACTATGTGGAAGAGCAGACCAAGGGTGCGGTGAAGGGTAGGACCGGTTCGCTGACCGCGCTGCCCATAATCGAGACCCAGGCCGGTGACGTCTCCGCCTTCGTGCCGACCAACGTCATCTCCATCACGGACGGCCAGATTTTCCTGGAGACCGATCTCTTCAATGCCGGTATCCGCCCGGCCATCAACGCCGGCCTCTCGGTGTCACGCGTCGGCGGTGCTGCCCAGACCAAGATCATCAAGAAGCTTGGCGGTGGTATCCGGTTGGCACTGGCGCAGTTCCGCGAGTTGGCGGCCTTCTCCCAATTCGCCTCCGACCTCGACGAGGCCACTCGCAAGCAGCTCCAGCGTGGTGAGCGGGTCACCGAGCTGATGAAACAGGTGCAGTATTCACCGATGAGTGTGGCGCAGATGGCCATTGCGCTCTTCGCTGCCAATGAGGGCTACCTCGACGACGTGGACGTGAAGAAGGTCGTAGACTTCGAGCGTGCCATGAAGTCGTACATGAAGACCTCCCAGGCGGATCTGCTCGAGCGGATCAACACCACCGGCGACTACAACGACGAAATCCAGGCAGCAATGCACGCCTCGATTAAGGCGTTCAAGGCCAACAACACGTGGTAGTGTACCAGCCGCCGGTGGTCGGCCCCGAGCGGGGTCGGCCTGGGCGGCGCGGTCTCTCTGCATGACCCGATTCACGCCGCGGTCGCCGCCGACCAAGCCGGTGGCTGGCCGCTGGAGGCTGGGAGCTTATTAAATGGCTGGCGCCAAAGAAGTCCGCACCAAGATCGCGAGCATCAAGAGCACGCAGAAGATTACCAAGGCCATGCAGATGGTCGCGGCGTCCAAGATGCGCAGGGCCCAGGAGCGCATGTCCGCATCCAAGCCCTACGCGGAAAAGATGCTGTCGGTCATCAGCCATCTAGCCTGCGCCACCCCCGAGTATCGGCACTCCTTCATGGCCGTGGAGCGCAGCCGCAAGCGGGTCGGCTTCATCATCATTTCCTCGGATCGCGGCCTGTGCGGCGGATTGAACAGCAATCTGTTCCGTAAGCTGATCGCCGAGGTCAAGACGCTGCACGCCGCCGGGATCGAACCGGTCTTCTGCACCATCGGCAGCAAGGCCTTAGCCTTCTTCCGACGCTTCGGCGGCAAGGTGCTGGGGCAGGCGACCCACCTGGGGGACAAGCCGCACATCGAGAGCCTGATCGGTACCGTCAAGGTGATGCTCGACGCCTTCGAGGCCAAAGAGATCGATGCGCTCTATGTTGCGAGCAACGAGTTCGTGAACACCATGACGCAGCGGCCGGTGATTCGCCAACTGGTGCCCCTGGTGCCGAGCGAGCAGGCGGCCATGCCGCTGCACTGGGACTATATCTATGAGCCCGACGCCAAGACGGTGCTCGATTCGCTCCTGACCCGCTACATCGAGGCCCTGGTCTACCAGGGCGTGGTGGAGAATGGTGCCTGTGAGCAGGCGGCCCGCATGGTGGCCATGAAGTCCGCCTCCGACAACGCGGGCGAATTGATGGGCGAGTTGCAGCTGATCTACAACAAGGCCCGCCAGGCGGCGATCACCCAAGAAATTTCGGAGATCGTGGGCGGCGCGGCGGCGGTCTAGCCGGGCACTGCGATTGAGAACTCCGCTTCAGAACGCATCCCCAGACGCCTGCCCAGGCGAGAACGAGGAATAGAATATGAGCTCTGGTAACGTAGTGCAAGTCATCGGCGCGGTGGTGGACGTGCAGTTCCCCCGCACGGACATGCCCAAGGTCTACGACGCACTCATCATCGAGTCCATGGACCTGACGCTGGAGGTCCAGCAGCAACTCGGCGACGGGGTGGCGCGCACCATCGCCATGGGCTCCACCGACGGTCTGCAGCGCGGCATCCCGGTGACTGCCACCGGCGGACCTATCAGCGTGCCGGTCGGGCAGGCGACCCTGGGTCGCATCATGGACGTGCTCGGCAAGCCCATCGATGAACTGGGACCCATCGGGACCGATGAGCGCTGGGGTATCCACCGCGAGGCCCCGAAGCTCGAGGATCAGGCGGCCTCGACTGAGATTCTGGAGACTGGCATCAAGGTTATCGACCTGATCATGCCCATCGTTAAGGGCGGTAAGGTCGGTCTCTTCGGCGGTGCCGGCGTGGGCAAGACCGTCACCCTGATGGAACTGATCAATAACATCGCCAAGGCCCACGGCGGCTTCTCGGTGTTTGCCGGCGTCGGCGAACGTACCCGCGAGGGCAACGACTTCTATCACGAGATGAAGGAGTCGAGCGTACTCGATAAGGTCGCCCTGGTCTATGGCCAGATGAACGAGCCACCGGGCAACCGCCTGCGCGTCGCCCTGACGGGGCTCACCATGGCCGAATATTTCCGCGAGGAGGGCCGCGACGTGCTGCTCTTCGTGGACAACATCTACCGTTACACCCTGGCGGGAACCGAGGTCTCCGCATTGCTCGGCCGTATGCCATCCGCGGTTGGCTATCAGCCGACCCTGGCTTCGGAAATGGGCACTCTACAGGAGCGCATCACCTCCACCAGGACCGGCTCTATCACTTCCTTCCAGGCCGTCTACGTGCCCGCGGACGATTTGACCGATCCGTCACCGGCGACGACCTTCGCGCATCTGGACGCGACCCTTGTGCTGTCGCGACAGATCGCTGAACTCGGCATCTATCCGGCCGTCGACCCGCTGGACTCCACCAGCCGTATCCTCGACCCCAATGTCGTCGGCGCCGAGCATTACGAAACGGCCCGCGCCGTGCAGGGGACCCTGCAGCGCTACAAGGAGTTGAAGGACATCATCGCCATCCTTGGGATGGACGAACTCTCCGAGGACGACAAGCTCGCGGTCTCGCGCGCTCGCAAGATCCAGCGCTTCCTGTCCCAGCCCTTCACAGTCGCCGAGGTTTTCACCGGCGCCCCGGGCAAGTTCGTCCCTGTCGCGGATACCATCCGGGACTTCAAGGCCATCGTCAACGGCGAATACGACCACCTCCCCGAGCAGGCCTTCTATATGGTCGGCGGGATTGAGGAGGCCGTCGCCAAGGGCGAGAAGATGGCCTCCTAGCAATTGAGGGTTGAGCTATGGCTATGACCATCCATGTGGACATCGTGAGCGCCGAGGGGGCCATCCACTCCGGGCTCGCGACCATGGTCTTCGCGACCGCGGAGTTAGGCGAGGTTGGCATCGCGCCGCGCCACACCGCCTTTATCAGCCGGCTGCGGCCCGGTGATGTGCGGGTGCAGAAGGAGAACGGCGAGAAGGACCACTTCTATGTCTCAGGCGGCATGATCGAGGTTCAGCCCATGGCCGTGACCATACTCGCCGACACCGCCATCCGCGCCCATGACCTGGACGAGGCGGCGGCGATGGAGGTCAAGCGTAAGGCGGAAGACGCACTCGCCGGCCACGCCGCCGAGTTTGAGTACGCCAAAGCCCAGTCCGAACTGGCCGAGGCCATCGCCCAGTTGCGGGCGATCGAGCGGATGCGCAAGATGAAGACCAGTTAGGGCGCCCTCTCGGTCGCCTTAACTAACGCCCCCGGCGCGGAGCGCCGGGGGCGTTTTTATTTGTGGCCCTTCTCGTGACACCGCTTTGCGGTGTCACGCATGTGTTGGGCGCTGTGCGCCCCGAGGGCTTCACAACGCGCGGGGTCTTGTGAAGTCCAGGCATCCAGCGCCTATCCAGTCGGCCTAAGCGCGCCCCTTGCCCGACCTTCGGCCTCGCGCTATCGTTAAGGCTCGTGCACCGAGAGTCTTGAGCGGGGAACCAGATGCAAACTTATGAAACAGACATCGTCGCCTGGTCCCAGGAGCAGGCCGGACTGACTCATGCCCGTTGTTTTGGCCGCCTGGACCTGGAGCACATCGCCGAGGAGATCGAGGACGTGAGCAAGAGCGAACCGCGGGAGTTTGCCAGTCGGATGGCCGTTCTCTTGAGGTATCTGCTGAAGTGGCAATACCAGCCGGTGCGTCGCGGCGCGAGTTGCGAGAAGACGATCAAGGCACAGCGCAAGGAACTGGCCTATAACCTGACAGAAACCACCAGTCTGCGGGCTAAGCTTCAGGACCCAGACTGGCTCGATATGATCTGGGCCAGGGCCGTCGCCCTGGCCGTCACCGAGACTGGGCTCGATTGCTTTCCGGACACCTGTGACTGGTCCATGGACAACGAGATGCTCAATCCTTCCTGGTGGCCGGAATGATCCGCCTGCGCGGCGTCCGTACCCACAACCTCAAGAATCTGGATCTCGATCTGCCGCGCGACCGGCTGATCGTCGTCACCGGACTTTCGGGCTCCGGCAAGTCCTCGCTTGCCTTCGACACCATCTATGCCGAGGGCCAGCGCCGCTATGTCGAGTCGCTGTCCGCCTATGCCCGGCAATTCCTCTCGGTGATGGAAAAGCCGGACGTCGATCATATCGAGGGGCTCTCGCCCGCCATCTCGATCGAGCAGAAGACGACCTCCCACAACCCTCGCTCGACCGTCGGCACCATTACCGAGATCTACGACTATCTGCGCCTACTGTTCGCCCGCGTCGGCATCTCTCGCTGCCCCCGACACGGGGAGACGCTCGAGGTCCAGACGGTTAGTCAGATGGTCGACCAGGTATTGGCCCTGCCGGAGGGGGAGCGCCTCATGCTCCTCGCCCCGGTGGTATCCGCGCGTAAGGGTGAGTACCAGCGACTGATCGCAGAGTTGCATGCACAGGGGTTCGTGCGGGCGCGCATCGACGGCGACCTCTGCGAACTCGACAACCCGCCGGACCTGGATCTGAAGAAGAAGCACGATATCGAGGTCGTCATCGACCGCTTTCGGGTGCGTCCCGATCTGCACCTGCGACTGGCGGAGTCATTCGAGACCGCGCTCGCGCTCTCCGGGGGTATCGCCCTGATCGCTCCATTGAAGTCCCCGACAGACGCGGGCAGCTCGGCGCCGGGGCGGCCCGAGACCACCTTTTCTGCCACCTTCGCCTGCCCCATCTGCGGCTACAGCATCCAGGAGCTGGAACCGCGCCTCTTCTCCTTCAACAACCCGGTGGGTGCCTGCCCGACCTGCGATGGCCTGGGGGTCGAGCAGTTCTTCGACCCGGCCAAGGTGGTCACCAAGCCGAGCGTGAGTCTGGCCGCCGGGGCCGTGCGCGGCTGGAAGCGGTGCAACGGCCATTACTTCCATATAGTCCAGGCCCTGGCCGGGCACTATGGGTTTGATGTGGAGGCGGCCTGGGCCGACCTGCCGGAGACGGCCCGCCAGGTGGTGCTCTACGGCTCCGGCAAGGACAAGCTCAAACTCAGGCTCCTCCACGAGAGCGGCAGCGGGAAGCTGCGTCCCTTCGAGGGGATCATCCCCAATCTGGAGCGGCGCTACCGCGAGACAGACTCCACCACCGTGCGCGAGGAACTGGCTCGGTATCTGTCGTACCACCCCTGCCCGGCCTGCAATGGCGCCCGTCTGAGCGAGGCGGCACGCCACGTCTTCGTCGCCGACCGCAACCTCCCCAGCCTCTGCGCCCTGCCGGTCGGTGAGTGCCTCGCCTGGTTCGATGGGCTGAGCCTGCCCGGGCGGCGCGGGGAGATCGGCGCCCGCATCAACCAGGAGATCGCCACCCGACTGCGTTTCCTCACGGACGTGGGCCTCGACTATCTTACGCTCGCTCGCAGCGCCGAGACCCTCTCCGGCGGTGAGGGCCAGCGCATCCGCCTGGCGAGCCAGATCGGCGCCGGCCTGGTCGGCGTCATGTATATCCTGGACGAGCCCTCCATCGGCCTACACCAGCGCGACAACGCCAGGTTGCTCAAGACCCTGACCTATCTGCGCGACATCGGCAACACCGTCATCGTCGTCGAGCACGACGAGGAGGCGATCCGTGCCGCGGACCTGGTGGTCGATATGGGGCCGGGCGCCGGTGTCCACGGCGGTGAGCTGATCGCCCAGGGCACCGCCGCGCAGATCGCCGCTAATCCCAAGTCACTGACCGGTCGCTATCTCTGTGGCGACCTGCGCATTGCGATCCCCACCCATCGTACCCCGTCGGACCCGGAGCGCCAATTGCGTATCCTGGGCGCCACCGGCAATAACTTGAAGAACGTCGATGCCGCCATCCCGGTCGGCAACTTCTGTTGCATCACAGGGGTCTCCGGCTCCGGAAAATCCACCCTCATCAACGACACCCTGTTCCCCGTGGCCGCCCGCCAACTCAACGGCGCCAGCCTCACCCCGGCACCCCACCGCGCCATCGAGGGCCTGGCGTATTTCGACAAGATCGTCGACATCGACCAGAGCCCCATCGGACGCACTCCACGCTCCAATCCGGCCACCTATACTGGCCTATTCAACCTGGTGCGCGACCTCTTCGCCTCCGTACCCGAGGCGCGTTCCTGTGGCTACGGCCCAAGCCGCTTCAGTTTCAACGTCAAGGGCGGGCGCTGCGAGGCGTGCAAAGGCGGTGGGCTCATTCGGGTGGAGATGCACTTCCTGCCCGACATCTATGTTCAGTGTGACACCTGCAAGGGCCGCCGCTATAACCGCGAGACCTTGGGGGTCCGCTATAAGGGCCGCACTATCGACGAGGTCCTGAACCTCACCATCGAGGACGCGCTGCCCTTCTTCGCCCCAGTCGAGGTCATTCACCGCAAGCTCCAGACCCTGATGGACGTGGGGCTTGCCTATGTGCGCCTGGGCCAGAGCGCGACGACACTTTCCGGCGGCGAGGCGCAACGGGTCAAGCTCTCGCGTGAACTGAGCAAACGCGACACCGGCCGCACCCTCTATATCCTGGACGAACCAACCACCGGCCTGCACTTCCACGACGTGGCGCAATTGCTCCAGGTCTTGCACCGCTTCCGCGACCACGGCAATACCGTCATCGTCATCGAGCACAACCTGGACGTCATCAAGACCGCCGACTGGGTCATCGATCTGGGGCCGGAGGGCGGGGACAAAGGTGGGGAGCTGATCAGTGTCGGGACGCCGGAACAGATCGCGGCCGATCCCGAGTCCCATACGGGTCGATTTCTCAAGCCCTTGCTGGAGCGGGGGTGGTAGGCGCTCCGAGCCGAATCGTCGGCCTGCTTGCAAACGGCCCAAGCCCCGAAGGGGCGAGACATACCAGCCCAGGGCAGCGCCCCGGGTTGAACGTGTCCTTCCGGCAAGGCTGCATGAATTCCGAGCGCGGTTCCGGTAGCGTGGGA
>JADNEJ010000595.1 GCA_016292295.1 Candidatus Thiodictyon intracellulare | reverse complement strand
CCTGGTGACCTCACTGGCCAACGAGATCCTCACCATCGCGCAACTCTATCGTGACGGCGCCGACTAGGAAAATCCCTTCGATGAGCTGACGAACCATTGGGGTTGGGATGGTTTCACCACCCAGAATATCACGCGCTGCCGCTTCATGGCGCGCATCACGGCGTTGGTCTACAATTGGTGGAGCCTGTTCGTGCGCCTGACTGATCCTCGTCAGCATACCGAGGCCATTACCAGTCGTCCGCTGCTGCTGTATGCCCCCGCGCGACCTTGATCATAACTCCACCTACCTTGTTCAGTCCCGGCGTCTCCGCTCCCTTGCAGAACATGGTCTTGCGCGCGCAAACCCACATGGGCCGGCTGGCCTTGGGCGGATTTGTGATCAAGCCCCCTCACCCGCCATAGCAGCCAGACCCCCGCATCATAATTAGCCATCCGCATGCCGAAGCGGCCTGGGTGGACAACGCCTGCCGTGAGATCGCGGCCTTCTTCAAAAGACTACGCCAAACTGCGGAGCAGTTGACACCGCTGCAACGCTTGTACCACGTGCTCTCCCCCGCCCTGGTGAAATACCTCCACGGCCGCGAATTGCACCCGCCGCCGGGTTTGCCGGCCACAGCATAGCCGGAATTTCGCCTCAGCGTGTACCCATCCGCGGACCAGGAACGGCCCGCGGCGGGCAGCGAGCATCTACTGCTCCTTTTAGGGTGATGGGCTTCCGCCAATTTCTCACCCATGGACTAGACAACGTCCAGGGCAAGTCGACGCTGGTCTGCCTGGCGTGGAACCTGAAACGAATGACCGTATTACGTCTGCAGTAAGGGGAACACCGCGGAAAACTGCGTTTCTAGCCGAAAACAGTCCCTTTTTTGCCACAAAAGCCCATCCAAGGGCCTCAGGCGGTGGCGCCGGTCGCTAAGTCCGACAGGCTGCTAGCAGGGCCTTGAAGACGCAGTCAACCTTGAGATCGATGGGATGGCGCATAACGTCAGTGTAGACGGACGTAGACGGGACGACAAGCGAGACGGCCCCGGCTGACACGGTGCTCGCTACGCTACGCTGCCCGTCGCGGCAACGCCCTTAACCGCGACGAAATCACGGCAGTTCGCCAGGTCGCGTCGCGGCTGAAGCCGCTCCCACCGGACTCTGGCCGCCGCGCTTACCGATATCCGGAATTATCCTACAAGATCAGTGCTGGAGTATCTTGGACAGGAACAACTGCACCCGCTCCGAGCGTGGGGTACCGAAGAAGTCGCTCTTGGCCGCGTCCTCGACGATGCGGCCGTGGTCCATGAAAATCACCCGGTCGGCCACCTTGCGCGCGAAGCCCATCTCGTGTGTCACGCACATCATGGTCATGCCCTCAGTCGCCAGTTCGACCATGACGTCCAGCACCTCCTTGACCATCTCGGGGTCGAGCGCGGAGGTCGGCTCGTCGAACAACATGCAGATCGGGTCCATCGCGAGCGCCCGGGCAATGGCGACCCGCTGCTGCTGACCGCCGGACAGGGCGCCCGGGTACTTGGCCGCCTGGGCCTTGAGTCCGACACGATCAAGCATCTTGAGGCCGCGGGCCTGGGCCTCCTCTTTAGAGCGTCCAAGCATCCTGATCTGCCCGATGGTCAGATTGTCGGTGACGCTCAAGTGCGGGAACAGCTCGAAATTCTGGAAAACCATGCCGACGCGGGAGCGCAATTTTGACAAATTGGTCTTGAGATCGGCCAGCGCAATACCGTTTACGATGATGTTGCCCTGCTGGATGCCCTCCAGGCCATTGACGCAGCGGATCAGGGTGCTCTTACCGGAGCCCGAGGGCCCGCACACCACCACGACCTCCCCCTTATTCACCTGGGTGCTACAGTCGGCCAGCACCTGAAAGGCGCCGTACCACTTGGAGACCTGGTCGATCTCAATCATGCTCATGTGGCAAACCTCTTCCGCAATTGCCGCACCAGAAGCGATGCGCCGAAGCACAGGACGAAATAGACGGCGCCGGCAAAGAGCACCATCTCCACCAGGCGTCCGTCGCGATCGCCGACCTTGTAGGCCGCGCCGAAGAAATCTGCCAGGCCGATGACATAGACGAGCGAGGTGTCCTGGAACAGGATGATCACCTGGGTCAGCAGCAGCGGCAGCATGTTGCGGAAGGCCTGCGGCAACACAACCAGTCGCATCGTCAAGGCATAGGGCATACCCAAGGCATAGGCGGCGTTGACTTGGCCCTTGGGCACACTCTGGACCCCAGCGCGGATGATCTCCGCATAATAGGCGGACTCGAAGAGCGCAAAGGCCACCAGGGCCGAGACCATGCGGATGTCGCTCCCCGCAGCAGCGCCGATGACGTCCTTGAGCAAGGCCGGCACGATCAGATAGAACCACAGGATCACCATCACCAGCGGTACCGCACGGAACAGGTTCACATAGCCGGCGGCGAGCCAGGCCAGGGGACGGATGTCCGAGAGTCGGGCCAGGGCGAGCAGGGTCCCCCAGAGGATGCCGATGACGATGGCGGTCAGGGTGATCTCAAGCGTCACCAGCATCCCGTGGCTCAGGATCGGCAGGGCCCCGAGGATCGAACTCCAGTCGAATTCGTACATCACTTGCTCCCAAGGGTGCCGGGGATGCGGGTACGGTGCTCTAGCCAGCGCATACCGAACATCACTGCAACATTGATGAGCATATACATCAGGGTGACGACGATAAAGGCCTCATAGGTCTGGGCCGTATAATCGACGAGCTGCTGACTCTGGCGCGACAACTCGATCAGCCCGATCGTCGAGGCGACAGCCGAGTTCTTGAATACGTTAAGAAATTCAGATGTCAGCGGCGGCAGTATGAGGCGTAGCGCGCCCGGCAACAGGACATAGCAATAGGTCTGGGGCAGAGTCAGACCGAGCGCCAGCCCGGCCGCCCGCTGCCCGCGCGGGAGCGAGCCGATGCCGGCGCGCACCTGCTCGCAGACCCGCGCCGCGGTGAAGCAGCCCAGACACAGCAGGGCCGCGAAGAATTGCTGCGTCAGCGGATCGGTCTGCTTTACGGCATCCCCCCAGGGTCTTGGCAGCAATTCCGGAATGACGAAATACCAGGTGAACAGTTGCACCAGGAGCGGTACGTTGCGAAAGGCCTCGACATAGGCCGCAGCCAGCCGCGACAGCCAGCGGCTCGGCACCGTACGCAATACCCCGAGCAGGGTCCCCAGGAGGAAGGCAATGACCCAGGCGCCGAGCGAGAGCATCAGGGTCCATTGTAGCCCTTGCAGCAGCCAACCGATATAGGTCGAGTCGCCCGACGGGGTCGGGCTCAGAAAGACCGCCCAATTCCAACTGTAGCTCATGGATAGGCCTGGTCATTGGGATTAGCATACAGCTTTTGCATCTCGTCGGAGAGCGGGAAATTGAGGTTCAGACCCTTAGGCAGGATCGGATTCTCGAACCACTTGGTGTAGAGCTTTTTCGCCTCACCGCTCTTCTGCAACCCGGCGATGGTCGCGTTCACCAGCTGCTTGAATTCGAGATCATCCTTGCGTAATACGCAACCGTAGGCCTCCAGGGACTGCGGCGTACCGACCACGATCCAGTCACCGGGGCGCTTGGCCTTGGCCAGTTCACCATAGAGCAGTGCATCGTCCATCATGAAGGCAACCGCACGACCGGTCTCCAGCATTAGGAAGGACTCGCCGTGATCCTTGGCGGAGACGATCTGCATATCCATGTTCTTGTCTTCGTTGAGCTTGCGGATCAGCCGCTCGGAGGTGGTACCGGCCGTGGTCACAACCGTCTTGCCGGCGAGTTCGGGAAAGTCCTTGATGCCGGAATCCTTCCTGGTCAGCAGCCGGGTGCCAACGACAAAGATGCTGTCGGAAAAGGCGACCTGCTTCTGACGCTCGGCGGTATTGGTGGTCGAACCGCATTCGAGATCGACGGTGCCGTTCTGGATCAGCGGGATACGATTCTGGGAGGTAACCGGATTGAGTCCGACCTTGAGTTCCGGCAGCTGTAACCGGCGCTTGACCGCATCCACGACCTTGAGCGCGATCTCCTGCGAGTAACCGATGACTTGCTGCTTGTCGTCGTAATAGGAGAAGGGGATCGAGGATTCACGATGACCCAGGGTGATAGAACCGGAATCCTTGATTTTTTTGAGCGTTCCGACCTGCTCTTGGGCCTGGACGAAACCGGCGAGCAGCACGCTGCCGATCACCACGGTGGCGAGACGGGGCAGTTTCATAGGGTAGCTCCGAGAGTGGGTTGGATGGGGCTCAAACGAACACCGCCGACCACCGGCGCCGAGGCCGGAGCTTGGCAGCTTGCTCTCCTAGGGGATTCTGACCGACCAAGGGCCGGCACGCCAGAGCTTTTCACGCTCGGGGGATGGGCGCGCAGCGTCCGCTCAGCGGACGGCGATCGGGAGTCCCGGGGCTGCCTTGATCATGGTTGCAGCCGGCAGCGCCCGGTCCGCACGGTGCAACCGTAGAGGTCCACTGCACAGACCAGTCACCGCGCGTCGGTCGGGTACCCGGATCATCCCACTTGCAAACGCCGGCCTCGCATGCACACTGACGGACATCGAGTGCCGAGGACCCCATGCCATGAGCAGCACCCCCGTCCGCGCGCCCAAGCCCGAGCAAGTCCCCTTTCACTCCGACCAGTTGCGCGACGGGGACCACCATTAACTCTCCCAGGGCCACCCACTCTACTGCGCCCCCGCCGGCCCCGAACACGCCGCCGGTAATCTCACCGGCGCCGCGGTGCTGGGCAGCGACCCGGACGTGGAATGGGCGGAGATCGACGCGGGCTTTTCACCCGCCGGATGAATCGAGCGCAGGCGATGAGTATCGCTCCCGCTCTGCCTATCCTACGGGAATACCTGCCAACTCTCTGGGGTAGTGTCACGAGGGCGAATCGGCCTCTTGCGCCGCACCTTCCTCGAGCAGCACCACGGCCGACGAGGCGATACCCTCCCCGCGCCCGGTGAACCCCAGCCGCTCGGTGGTGGTGGCCTTGACGTTGACGCGTGCCGGGTCACAGCCGATATCCGCGGCGATCAGTGCGCGCATGGCGGCGATGTGTGACGCCATCTTCGGGCGCTCGGCGACGATGGTCACATCGGCGTTGTGGACCTTGAGCTCGAGCCCTGCCAGGCTCTGCATGACACGGCGTAACAGAATACGGCTGTCGATCCCAGCATAAGCGGCATCGGTGTCGGGGAAGTGGTGACCGATATCGCCCAGGCCCGCGGCCCCCAGCAGGGCGTCGCACAGGGCATGGATGGCGACATCGCCGTCGGAGTGGGCGGCCAGTCCCTGGTCGTGCGGGACCGTCACCCCGCATAAGATCAGGAGGCGCCCGGGAGCGAAGCGGTGGACGTCGAAACCCTGGCCGATCAGCATGACGGTGCCTGTAATTGCAGATAGAAGCGAGCGAGCGGAAGGTCCTCTGACCGGGTGATCTTGAGGTTGTCCGCGTGCCCCTCGATGAGGCGCGGGGCGAGCCCCATGCGCTCCATGGCGGAGGCGTCGTCGGTTACGAGATCCCCGACCGCGATGGCGTCCTGCAGCGCCGCTTGCAGGGGGCCCAGGCGAAACATCTGGGGGGTGTAGGCGTGCCACAGGGTCGAGCGGTCCAGGGTGCTGCGGATGCGCCCGGCGGCGTCGGCGCCCTTCATGGTGTCGCGCACCGGCACGGCGAGGATACCGCCCACCGGGTCCGCGGCCAGTTCGGTGATCAGACGGTCGAGGTCGGCCCGGCGCAGACAGGGACGAGCGGCATCGTGGACCAGGACCCAGTCGGCGGGATCGGCCTCGGCGGCCAGGGCCTCCAGTGCGTTGCGGACGGAATGACAGCGCTCGGCGCCGCCCTCCACCCGTCGCACCTTGGGATGATCGGCATAGGCGGTCGCGGGCCAGAAGCCGTCCTCCACGCCCAGGGCGACCCAGACCCCACTGATGCGCGAGTCCTCGATGAAGGGGGCCAGGGTCCAGTCGATCACCGGACGGCCAACCAGGTCCAGGTATTGTTTGGGGATGGCGGCGCCCAGACGGCGGCCGACGCCGGCCGCGGGGAGCACGGCCCAGAACCGCTGATCAGTCAAAGAATCTCACCTATTCGTGTCTTTCGCGGACTGACTGCTCTTTCTTGGGTGCTGCCGGACTATTTTGCTTGTGGCGTGGTGCAGGTGTGGCCGGCTCGGTATCGGGCGGGGCCGGGGCCGCGGGTTCCTGGGACCGCTCGATGACCTGGATGAATGCCTCACCGCCCTTGATCATGCCCAGTTCGTCCCGCGCCCGTTCCTCCAGGGCGGCCTCACCGGTGCGCAGATCCTCGACCTCCGCCTGAAGCTCCTGGTTGCGGGTGCGCAGCCGCTCAAGCTCGGCTCGCTGCGCAACGATCTCATGTTGCAGCCCGTGCAGGTCCGCCCGGCTCCCTGGTCCGACCCAGAGCCGGTATTGGAGTGCCGCGAGCAGCACGATCAGTACGACGATCAGCAGGCGCATGGATGAGAGCGGCGGTGCCCTGACCGCTGACCGGAGTGTACCGGTCGGCGGTGCACCGGCTTCAGAGCCAGCGAAAGGCATTGCGGCCGGCATAGACGGCCTCGTCACCCAACTGGTCCTCGATGCGCATCAACTGGTTGTACTTGGCGACGCGGTCGGAGCGCGACAGGGAGCCGGTCTTGATCTGACCGGCCGCGGTGGCCACTACGAGATCCGCGATGGTCGTGTCCTCGGTCTCGCCGGAGCGGTGGGAGACCACCGCGGTGTAGCCCGCGGCGTGGGCCATGGCGATCGCCTCCATGGTCTCGGTCAGGGTGCCGATCTGGTTGACCTTGATCAGGATGGAGTTGGCGATACCGCGGTCGATGCCTTGCTTCAGGATCTTAGTGTTGGTGACGAAGAGGTCGTCACCGACGATCTGGATACGGTCCCCGAGACGCTCGGCCAAACGCTTCCAGCCGTCCCAGTCGCCTTCGGCCAGACCATCCTCGATAGTCAGGATAGGATACTGATTGACCCAGCCCTCCAGCATGGCGATCACGCCGTCGGAGTCGAGCTTGACGCCCTCGCCTTCCAGGTCGTAGACACCGTTCTTGTAGAACTCGGAGGCGGCCACGTCCAGGCCGATCCAGATGTCCTTGCCCGCCGTGAAGCCGGCCTTGCCGATCGCCTCCAGGATCGCCTCCACGGCGGCCACGTTGGAGGGTAGGTCGGGGGCGAAGCCGCCCTCGTCGCCCACTGAGGTGGCGAGCCCGCGGCCCTTGAGGACCGATTTGAGGGCATGGAAGACCTCGGCGCCGTAGCGCACCGCTTCACGGATGCTCGGGGCGCCCACCGGCAGGATCATGAATTCCTGGAAGTCGACGCTATTGTCCGCGTGCTGACCGCCGTTGATGATGTTCATCATCGGCACCGGCAGCAGGTAGGGGCCGGCGGAGAGCGAACGGTAGAGCGGCAGGGCGCGCTCCTGGGCGGCGGCATGGGCGGCGGCGAGCGAGACACCCAGCAGCGCATTGGCGCCGAGCCGGGACTTATTTTCGGTGCCGTCCAGCTCGATCATAGTGCGGTCGATGGCGGCCTGCTCGGTCACCTCTATGCCGACCACGGCGTCCTTGATCTCGCCCTCGATGCGCCCGACCGCCTTGAGCACGCCCTTGCCGCCATAGCGGCCCTTGTCACCGTCGCGCATCTCCAGCGCCTCGCGCGAGCCGGTGGAGGCCCCGGAGGGGACTATGGCGCGGCCGATGGCGCCGTCGGCGGTGATGACGTCGGCTTCGACGGTGGGGTTGCCGCGGGAATCCAGAACTTCACGGGCACGGACATCGACGATTTCTGACATGGTGGCTCTCTCTTATGTCATTTATAAGGTTAAGGATTTCGGAAAATCTTCAGCCAAACCGGGGGCGCCTTCGCCGGCTGGAAATTGAACAGGATCAGCGGTTTTTCAGGATTGACAGGGGGATGGCTGGTCAGGACTCGGCATCAAAAAACCATGAAAAATCTGTTAATTCTGTCCGTTTATTATCATGTAATCGCATCTTCGGCGAAAGGAGCGGATTTCACCAGCCGGTCGATCGCGACCAGAGTGGTGAGCAGGTCGCGCATCTTATCCAAAGGCCAGGCGTTGGGGCCGTCGCTTAAGGCCTGCTCCGGGCACGGGTGAGTCTCCATGAAGATGCCGGCCACCCCCGCGGCCACCGCCGCGCGCGCCAGCACCGGAACGAACTCGCGCTGCCCGCCGGAGCGGTCCCCCTGCCCCCCCGGCAACTGCACCGAGTGGGTGGCATCGAAGACTACCGGGCAGCCGATCGCGCGCAGCACCGCCAAGGACCGCATGTCCGAGACCAGGTTGTTATAGCCGAAGGAGACCCCGCGCTCACACACCATGATCCGGTCGTTGCCGGTGGCGCGTGCCTTGTCCACGACGTTGCGCATGTCCCAGGGAGCGAGGAATTGGCCCTTCTTGATGTTGACTGGCAGCCCCAGCGCCGCCACGGCCTGGACAAAATTGGTTTGGCGACAGAGGAAGGCGGGGATCTGGAGCACATCGACCACCGCCGCCACCTCTTGGAGTGGGGTGTCCTCGTGCACGTCGGTGAGGATCGGGACGCCGCAGCGCGCACGTACCGACTCCAGGATCTTGAGCCCCTGCTCCAGACCAGGCCCGCGGAAGCTACCGACGGACGAGCGGTTAGCCTTATCGAAGGAGGATTTGTAGATGAAGGGGATACCGAGAGCGTCCGTGATCTCCTTGAGGGCCCCGGCCGTCTCCTGTGCCAGGGTCTCGCCCTCGATCACGCAGGGCCCGGCGATCAGAAACAGGGGACGGTCGAGCCCAAACTCGAAACCCGCGAGCGGCATCATAGTGTAACCGCCGCGACCGACGCCGGTTCGAGCCCGGTCTCGCCCCCGGTCTGATGCACCAGCGCCGCGCGGATGAAGCCGCAGAAGAGCGGGTGGCCATCGCGCGGCGTAGAGGTGAACTCCGGGTGAAACTGGCAGGCGATGAACCAGGGATGATCCGGGATCTCGATGATCTCCACCAGGCGATTGTCGAGTGACCACCCGGAGAAGCGCATCCCCGCGTCCTTCATCAGGTTCAGGTAGCGGTTGTTGAACTCGTAGCGGTGGCGGTGGCGCTCGCGGACCTGGGCACTGTCGTAGACGGCGCGCGCTAGACTCCCCGGCTCCAGCCGGCAGTTCTGTCCGCCCAGGCGCATGGTGCCGCCCAAGTCCGACGCCTCGCTGCGGGTCTCGATCTGACCCTGCTCGTCGCGCCACTCGGTGATCAGGGCGATCACCGGGTGAGGGGTCTGACGATCGAACTCAGTGCTGTGAGCGCCCTCCAACTCGGCCAGATCTCGGGCGTAGCCGATCACCGCCACCTGCATCCCGAGACAAATCCCGAGATAGGGCACCCGGTGCTCCCGGGCATAGCGTGCCGCCTGGATCTTGCCCTCGATGCCGCGCTCGCCGAAGCCGCCGGGGACCAGAATCGCGTCCAGTCCGTTCAACTTACCGGGACCCTCCTGCTCGATCTCCTGGGAATCGATATAGATCACCTCCACCCGGGTCCCTGTATGCGCCCCGGCGTGGGCCAGGGCTTCGGAGAGTGACTTATAGGCCTCGGTCAGGTGCATGTATTTGCCGACCATGCCGATCCGCACATGTCCCTGGGGATGGTCGAAGCCCGCGAGCACCCGATCCCACTCGCGGAGATCCGCCGTGCCTACCTCGAGATGGAACTGGCAAACCACCAGTTCGTCCAGGCCTTGGGCGTGGAGCAGGCGCGGGATGCGATAGATATTGTCCGCATCCACCGCTGAGATGACGGCATTCTCGGCCACGTTGGTGAAGAGCGCGATCTTGCGCCGCTCCTCGTCCGGGAGGTCGGTCTCCGAGCGGCACAGAAGCACATCAGGCTGGATGCCGATGGAGCGCAGCTCCTTGACCGAGTGCTGAGTCGGTTTGGTCTTGATCTCGCCGGCACAGCGCAGATAGGGGACCAGGGTCAGGTGCATGAAGAGCGCGTTCTCGCGGCCCAACTCCACCCGCATCTGGCGGATCGCCTCCAGGAAGGGCAGCGACTCGATGTCGCCGACGGTCCCGCCGATCTCCACCATCGCGATGTCGGAACCCTGGGCGCCGAGCCGGATGCTGTCCTTGATCTCATCGGTGATGTGGGGGATGACCTGCACCGTGCGCCCCAGGTAGTCGCCGCGGCGCTCCTTGCGGATCACCGTGTCGTAGATCTGGCCGGTGGTGAAATTGTTTTTGCGCCCCATGCGAGTGCGCAGGAAGCGCTCATAGTGGCCCAAATCCAGGTCGGTCTCGGCGCCGTCGTCCGTGACATAGACCTCCCCGTGCTGGAAGGGGCTCATGGTCCCCGGGTCCACGTTGATGTAGGGGTCGAGCTTGATCATGGTGACCGTGAGCCCGCGCGCCTCCAGCAGGGCCGCAAGCGAGGCCGACGCGATGCCCTTGCCAAGCGACGAGACCACTCCGCCGGTAATGAAGATGAACTTAGTCTTAGAGAGGGTCATGAGGGATCACTGGGGTAGGACAGGTTCCTGGACTTAGGCTGATGGCCCGACACGCTACCAAATTCGCCGCGCCCTCTCAACGCGGCAACGCGCCGGTCGCCGCCGCCAGGCCCCTGCTGGGGCTTGGCGCACGCCGGTCCACCTGTCAAAACCAGGGGTTCGGTTCGCGCGTATACTCGAGGAGTCTCTCGCAACGGCGAGACACACGGCCGACGCAGGATCGCAGTGGATCAACGCTGGCCGCCCAACCTGAACGACAACCCCTGCGGGGCATCCATCCTAATGCGATCTTTTGCCAAGCTGATCAGCGTCGCCGCCATCGTCGGCGCCGTCGCCGTTGCCGCCAACCCCGTGCAGGCCTGGGGCGGCCCCGACGGCGGGAACGGCTGGAGCAACGGCAACGGCGTCGGTGACGTATGGGACGACATGCTGGACGACGGTTCCGGCGACTTCAACATGAACATGAGCGGCAACGGTAACGGCCGCGATTATGGCGACGCGCGCGGCTACGGCGGCTACTCGGGTTACGGCTACGGTGGCTACCCCGGCTACGGCGCACCGGGTTATGCGGCCCCGGGCGGCGGCTACCCGGGCTACGGGGCGCCTGCCTATGGCGCCCCCGGCTACGCGCCCCCGGGCAATGGCTACGGCGGCCGCCACCCGGGCTACGGCTACGGGGCCCCGATGGTCCCCTATGGTTCGTCCCCTGCCTCGCCCGTCGCTCCTGTCGGCGAAGCCAAGTAAGACTGCTAAGGTCCTTGGAGACACCCCAGGCCGCGCCCCCCGGCGCGGCCTTTTCTTCGTCGTGGCTGCAGCGGCCTCCTCAGACCTGATCCAGGCCAAGAGTCAAGAAAACATAGAATATTGAGAACGTGAGGGGATTTTGTCTTGAGTCAACCAACCATCATTTCCATCGAGATGATCCGCATCGCGTGCAAGAATTGTTCGCTCGCAACCTTCTGTCTGCCGATAGCGCTCGGTCCCGAGGACGTGGCGCGACTCGAAGATACGTCGTCAAGCACACCCGGCCGCTGCACCGCGGGGGCCTGCGACCTTGATCATAATTCCGCCCACCTTGTTTAGTCCCGGCGTCGCCGCTCCCTTGTAGAACATTGTCTTGCGCACGAAAACACACATGGGCCGGCGGGCCTTGGGCGGATTTATGATCAAGGTCGGGGCCTACTGTTTCGCAGCGGTGATCGCTTCCGCTCACTCTACGTGGTCAAAACCGTATCCCTCAAGAGCTTTTCACCCAGTCCGGACGGCGGCGAACAGGTCCTGAGCTTTCACCTGCCGGGGGAGATCATCGGGCTCGACGCCACCAACCGACGGGCCCACCCCTGCTCTGCCAAGGTACTAGAGACCTCCGCCATCTGCGAGATCCCCTTCCAGCGACTGGAGGAACTGACGGCGACTATTCCCGGGCTCCAGCAGCAGCTCTACCGACTGCTCAGCAAGGAGACCAGCCACCACACCGACATGCTCCTGCTGCTCGGCAAAAAGAGCGCAGAGGAGCGCCGGTGGCCTTCCTGCTCAGCATGTCCAAGCGGCTGCAGAGGCGCGGGTTGTCGCCGACCGACTTTTATCGGAGCATGTCACGCCACGAGATCGGCAACTATCTGGGGCTCGCGGTGGATGACGGTGAGCCGACTCTTTACCCGCTTCCAGGACGACCGACTCCTGGGGGTGGACCGCAAACACATCGAACTCTTCGATCTGGATGCACTGGAGACCCTGGCGGACGGCATGTGAGCGACGCGACAGCAGCAGCGGACCTGAGGCACCAGGTTTCAGCAATCCTGCTCCCAAGTGACGCCTGACGGACGCTACAAGGACAGATTCACCAAGGGCGGCCTCATGGCCCTGGAGCGCCGCCGCGTGGCCGATCTCCTGCTTGCGGGCGTCGACGCGACCGGCTGGAAGCAGGCTATCGCCCATCTTGACCACCACAGAGTATCCAATTCAGTGACCATTGACAAACGCATCCGTGACGACCTCACCACCGTTGCCCTGAGCGGCCGCCTGGATTCCATGACCGCCTCCGAAGTCGAGCAGCGGTTGCTGGCGCGGGCGATGGTGGCTTCGGTGAACCTGGTCCTCGATCTGTCCGGATTGGACTACATCTCCAGTGCCGAACTGCGGGTCATCCTGATGGTGGCCAAACAGACCAAGGCCGCACAGGGGCAATTCATCCTCTGTGGTATGAACCAACAGATCCGGATGATCTTCGAGATCAGCGGCTTTCTAACGATCCTGCGGGTGGTTGAGCGGTGCGCGGACGCCCTGACGAGCGCTGCCTCGGCTTGACCGCCATTGGCCGGCGAACCTTGCGGTTGCTCGCGCTTCTCCGGACGAACGCAGCGGATGCCCGCCGACTCCTCGCGCTATCCCAACCGCGCGCCTGCCCGCGTTCCCGCGCGAGCGCTGTGCCGACTTTGCGCTCTGCCGGGTTACTGGACCAAGCACCCGCGTTCGCGGTCTTTGTGCCAGTGGAAAGGATGGCGTCGCCATGACGGACCGACCGCTGCGCGGGGAGTTGTTTACCCTCAGGCACAGCATTCGCACGCGCATGCTCCTGTGGACTGTAGGCGTGACCGGATTGCTTCTGACTGCGGTGGTCGTGTGGAATTACGTGACCATCCGCGACCAGCTGAAAGTGGAGGCGCGCAACCGGGCGGCGGGCCTTGATCACAAATCCGCCCAAGGCCGGCCGGCCCATGTGGGTTTACGCGCGCAAGAGCATGTTCTGCAAGGGAGCTGCGACGCCGGGACTGAACAAGGTGGGCGGAATTATGATCAAGGCCCGGGCGGCGTTCTTGGCCGCCGGATCAGCCGATAAGATTGATGCTAAGCTGAGGCCTCTGCAAGGTCTGGTCGAGAGCATCACGCGGATTTTGCAGGCACAGGCGTTGGATCTGCCCTTCGAGCGGCTGCGCGTATTGCAGGACACCGCGTTGCGTGACTATCCGGAAATCTACGGTACGGCCGTGGCCTTGCTACCGGCCAAGCGGCCCGCCGCCTGGCCGGATGCGGTCCCCTGCGCCTATCGCCAACGCGCTGCCCTCGGCTATCAGAACCTCGACGAGGGCGATCACCGGTACCTCGACGAAGACTGGTTTGCTCTTCTCAGACATTTGGGCCGGGGGATCTGGAGTGAGCACTACTGGTGGTCCAATGGCGTCAAGATGGTTATCTACTCGATGCCGATCCAGGTCCAGGTCACGACACCGACCGGGCCGGTGTTCGCGGGTGTTGTCACCTGCGATATCGACCTCGATTGGCTTGACCGTACCCTGGCGGACTTGCCACTGGGCCAAGGCGGATACACTCTGCTGATGACCCACAACGGCACCTATGTTTCCCACCCGCGCAAGGAGCTTGCGCTCAACTCATTGCGCGAGGCCGGCCAGTGCATGGTGTCAGGTTGTCCCGGTCTCATTGCTTGGGTGAGTTGGACGACCGCAGAAGCTGCGTGGCTCACCTGGCAACCGCTCAAGACGACCGACTGGACGGTAGCTGTATCTGGCCGAGGTGATCCGCCAGCGGCGCCAAGGACTTCAAGCCCTACCGTTGCCCTCACCAGCCATCTGATCGGGGCGACCCGCTACGGCTACTTGGCAACCAGGGGGGGCTAAACGGTTACCCGTGAAGATGCACACGTTTCTGGATCTGCGCGGTAACGTACTGACTTTCATACATATTTCCGACGGTAAGCTCCACGATGTCAATGCCCTCGATCTCCTGATCCCGAAGCCCGGTGCGTTCTATACACGTCTCATCTGAGATTTTCGCTCAGGACCCTAGCGTAACCGGCCGACGTCGATATACTATCGTCCCTATGCTTGACTATACCCTCTCCACCGAACAACTCGCCGAGCTGCGTGCCGCCCACCGACGTACGCGCGACCAGCGCAAGGCCGACCGCATCAAGGCGGTCGTGTCGCTGGCGGGCGGCTGGTCGGCAGAGCAAGTCGCCGAAATCCTGCTGATCGACTCCAATACCGTGCGTGACCATTTTCGGCGCTATATTCAGCTAATGCCAAATTTTCTGTTTCCTCACCGACCGGTTATAAGGCGGAAGAAAGACAAGCTTGATGCGGGAATCCTTGATGTAATCTTGAACC
>JADNEJ010000197.1 GCA_016292295.1 Candidatus Thiodictyon intracellulare | reverse complement strand
ACTGGCGGGTGCCGCCTGGCCGCGACGAGCGGCCGCCGCAACCCCCTGCTCAGCGTACGCGTCGGCACCGCCGTGGCGTCACGCACGGGGCCGTCGCCCGACTGCAAAAATGGCCAAAGTCAAGTTTACGACATACTCCCAGAAATAGCATTAGAATTTCCATCGTTGGTTGGGTACTAGTGATCGCTTAGGTATACATAATGCTGGAATTTCCAGCGCGGTGCCTTAGTCCTGATCTTAGCGAGCTTGTCGCCTTGACGTGAACAGCTTCCGAATTTGGGTTCACTGAAGTTTCCGGCTTTTCCAGGAGGAGCACCGGAGGGGCGGGGGGGGGGTAGCGGTGGGGGGATTTTCGAGGGGTTTGCGGAGATCCACGCAAACCACTACGAAAACTATAGACTCTAAGTGTTTGTCACTGAACGTGTTTTATAACAATGAAACTTCAGTGGATTCAGGTCTCCAGCCAAAAGGTCACTGGCCCATCATTGACCAGACTGACCTGCATATCCGCCCCGAAGCGGCCGGTCGCCACGATCGGGTGGGCGGTGCGGGCCTGCTCGACCAGATGACCGAACAACAGCTCCCCCGCGGCGGACGGTGCGGCACTGGTGAAACTCGCGCGGGTCCCGTTGCGGGTGTCGGCGGCCAGGGTGAATTGCGGGACCAGGAGCAGACCGCCGCCGATATCACGCAGGCTCAGGTTCATGCGCCCCTCGGCGTCGGGGAAGACCCGGTAGCCGAGCAGACGTTCCAGCAGGCGCTCGGCGCGCGTTGGCGTGTCGGCCGGCTGCGCCGCGGCCAGGACCAGGAGGCCGCGGTCGATGGCGCCGATGACCTCGCCCTCCACCTGCACCTGGGCCTGGGTGACGCGCTGCAGGAGACCAATCATCCCAGCACGCGGGCGAACTGGTCCGTGGTGGTCACCAGCGCGGTGCGGATGCCGGGCTCGAAGGCGGAATGGCCGGCGTCCGGGATGATCCGTAACTCGGCCCTGGGCCAGGCCTGATGCAGTTCCCAGGCGGAGCGCAGAGGGCAGATTAGGTCGTAGCGGCCCTGGACTATGACCCCGGGGAGGTCGGCGAGTCGCCCGGCGTCTTCCAGCAGTTGGTTGGGGCGCAGGAAAGCGTCGTGCACGAAGTAGTGGCACTCGATGCGCGCCAGGCTCAGGGCCAGGTGGGCGTCAGCGACGTGGGCCTGGATGTCGCGATTGGTGAGCAAGGTGGCGGTGCGCCCCTCCCAGATGGACCAGGCCTTGGCGGCGGCCAGGCGCCCCACCTCGTTGGTCCCGGTGAGGCGTTGGTGATAGGCGCTCAGCAGGTCGTGGCGCTCTGGCGACGGGATCGGCGCCAGGAAGTCGGCCCAGTAGTCGGGGAAGACCTGGTTGCAGCCCTCCTGATAGAACCAGCGGACCTCCGCCGGCCGGCACAGGAAGATCCCGCGCACCACCAGGGCCAGCACTCGCTCCGGGTGGGTCTGCGCATAGGCGAGCGCGAGGGTGGAGCCCCAGGAGCCGCCGAAGACCAGCCACCGCTCGATTCCAAGCCGCTCGCGGATGCGCTCCAGGTCCGCCACCAGGTCCCAGGTGGTATTGGCCTCAAGGCCCGCGTGGGGGGTGGACCGACCGCAGCCGCGCTGGTCGAAAAGGATGATGCGGTAGCGTTTGGGGTCGAAGAAGCGGCGATGGGCGGGCTCGCAGCCAGCCCCCGGACCGCCGTGCAGGAACACCGCGGGAATGCCATCGGGGCGCCCGCACTGCTCCACATGGAGCCGATGACCATCGCCGACGGGCAGTTCGCAAGAGGCATAGGGGGTAATCGGGGGATAAAGGTCGCGCTGGGTCTTGTTCATGGCCGCCAGGATAGGGGGCGGGCATGTCGGCCGCAATCGGGCCCGCGCGAAACCTTGTCGGACAGCGCCTACAGCCAGGGGCGAGGATCCCTGACGCAGGGTCGGGCCGGATGGTGCAAGCGAAATGGGGAACCTGAACGATACTGAGGGTGTCGCCAACTGGAACCCCAGGGACGGACGAACCGCCTACCGGCGGTTACGCACACCAGGCCAAGGCCAAGCAGCGCGACGCCCCCGCCGCGGGACGCGGCAGGGGCTTTTGCCGTCTCGCGCGGGGCGGCTGCGACGCCCCTGCCGGCACCACCGGCGCAGGTACCCATCACCTCTACCACCCATCGCCCGGTTAGTGCTAGGCGCACACCGTTGTTGCGTCTTGGCGCCTGTCAGTAAATAATAATAGGTTTCACGCGATATCCCCCTGCCGACCCCCCTCCTCGGACGCACTCCTCCGGATGCTGCACTCCCTGGACGCATGCCAGGCATCACCCACTCTGCGAGGCCCCCCGATGGAAACACCCAACACCGCCGAAGCAGCCGGCACCGAGGCGCAACGCGTCGACCCCGAGCTGACCACCGAGTCGATCGCCGCGCCCGCCGCCGAGGCGGCCGCTGATCCGATCGCCGTGATCGACGAACTGATCGCTGAGACCGATCCTGATCCGGTCGCCGCGGCCGCCACCCAACCGGTCAGCGAGCCGCCCGTCGTTGCCCCGGTGAGCGAGCCGACCGCCGCCGCGACCGCCCCGATGCCAGTCGTCGTCGCCCCCTTACCGGCCGCGGCGCCCGAGGAGATCCCCGACGACGGCTTTGCGACCCTGGGCCTTTCCCCCGAGGTCGCCCGCGCCGTGGCCGAACTGGGCTACGAGACCGCCACTGCGGTGCAGTTGCGCTGCATTCCTCCGCTGCTGGCGGGCCGCGACGTCATGGGCCAGGCCCAGACCGGTACCGGCAAGACAGCCGCCTTCGCTCTGCCGCTGCTCTCGCGTCTCGACCCGCAGGCTAAGCCCCCGCAGGTGCTGGTGCTGACCCCGACTCGGGAACTGGCCCTGCAGGTCGCCGAGGCTTTCCAGCGCTATGCCCATCACATCTCGGGTTTCCATGTGGCACCCATCTATGGGGGTCAGAGCTACGGGCTCCAGGTCCGCCAGCTGCAGCGTGCCCCCGAGGTGATCGTCGGGACTCCGGGCCGGGTCATGGACCATCTGCGCCGCGGCACCCTGTCGCTCGTAGCGCTCAAGGCCCTGGTCCTGGACGAGGCCGACGAGATGCTTAATATGGGCTTCGCCGAGGACATCGACTGGATTTTCGAGCAGACCCCGCCCGAGCGTCAGGTGGCCCTGTTCTCCGCCACCATGCCCCCGAGCATCATGAAGGTCGCTCGTGAGCACCTGAACGACCCGGTCGAGATCCGCATAAAGTCGGCCACCGCCACGGTCGACACCATCGAGCAACAACATGTCGTGGTTACCCGCTTCCACAAGGCGGATGTCCTGACCCGCATCCTGGAGCTCGAGACCTTCGACGGCATGTTGATCTTCGTGCGTACCAAGGGCGGTACCACGGAACTGGTGGACAAGCTGCGTTCCCAGGGCTTCGCGGCCGAGGCCCTGAACGGAGACATGAATCAGGAGATGCGCGAGCGCACGGTGGACCGCCTCAAGGGCGGTCAGCTCGACATCTTGGTGGCCACCGACGTGGCTGCCCGCGGGTTGGACGTGGAGCGGATCAGCCATGTGGTGAATTTCGACATCCCGACCGACCCCTCGGCCTATGTGCACCGCATCGGACGCACCGGGCGCGCTGGGCGCGCGGGCAAGGCGATCCTGCTGGTGGAGCCGCGCGAGCGCGGCCTGCTACGCTCCATCGAGCGCACCATCCGCCGGCCCATCCCGGAGATGCCCGCCCCCTCTGCCGAGCAACTCAGCGCCTCGCGCATCGATCGCTTCACCACCCAACTGCGCGAGACCCTGGCCGAACATGACCTGGATTTTTTCTATCGGCTGATCGCCCGCGTCGCCAAGGAACAGGAACTGGAACTAATGGACATCGCCGCAGCGACGAGCTACCTGATCCAACGTGAGCGGCCCCTGGACGTGAAGGAGCCGCCCCGCGAGGCACGGCGCGACACCCGCGACGGGCTCTATGAGCGCCCGCGCCGCCCGCCCTACGGCCGTGACGAGCGCTCGGCCGGGCGCGGCGACGAGCGCGGACGCGATCCGCGCCCTCCGCGCGGCGACCGTGACGCCGCCTCGCGCTTCGACAACCGCGCGGAGCGTCTGGCACCCTCCGTCAACCGCGAGCGCTCCACGCCGCGCGACGACCGGCCCTTTGGCGGCGAGCGTGACCGCCAGCCTAGCCAGGTCCCCTACCAGGGTGTGCGCGCCCGCACCGACGAGCGTCCGGCCTACCAGCGCGAGCGCGAGACCCAGGGCGGGGAGCGCCCGCGTTTCGACCGCGAGCGTGGCCCGGCGCGTGATGAGCGCCTCTTCCGCCCGGATCGGGATGCCCGGCCGTCCTTCCGCGACCAGGGGCAGCCCCCCTTCCGCGAACGCGACGGCAACCGGGACGATGGGCGCGACGACAACCGCGGCAACCGCGACCTGCGGTTTGAACGTCCCGCGGGACCGCCGCGCGACGGCTACCGCGACGCTCCGCGCCCGGAATTCCGCTCGAGCAGCCGGCCGCCGCGCGACCGTGAGGACCGTGCCTCGCGTGATCGGGGGGTCGACCTAGTACAGCACCGTATCGAGGTCGGACACCGCGACGGTGTGACCCCGCGCGAGATCGTCGGGGCCATCGCCAACGAGTCGGGACTGGAAGGCCGCTATATCGGCCACATCAACATCCAGGACGACCACGCCGTGGTGGACCTGCCGGCCGGTATGCCGCGCGAAATCTTCGCGCACTTGCAGCGTGTCTTCGTCTGCGGCAAGGAGTTGCAAATCTCGGTGATGGAAGGCGGCGCCGCGCGCCCGCCGCGCGATGACCGCGACAGCGCACCGCGGCCGCCGCGCGCCCAGGACGATTCCCGCGGGCCGGCCTCGCGGCGCTTCGGCGCCGACGACCGCGGCCCCCGTGGGCCGCGGCTGGATCAGGGCGGATTCCGCAAGAAGCCGCGCGACTGATGCGGGTGACGGGGCCCGGCGCGGCAAGTCCGCACCTGGGCCATGCTCCACTGCCATTAGGTTAAGCCGCAACGGCTACTGGGAGCGCCGCACTGGGGTGCGGCGCTCCCAGGCCGGACTGGACTGGAAGTGAGGCTTAACTTAATGGCAGTGGGGCCCTGCTCGCCAAAGATAGAAGGTATCATTGCGGTCGGCGAGTCGGTAGCGTGGATAAGGAACCAATCGAGAACAAGTTAAACACAACCAAGGCAGCGGGTTTCCCATGCACGCACGCAACACAGGATCGGACCTTCCGCCCGCATCTGAGGACGCAAGGCGCCGACCTGGCGATCGGCACACCCAGAGCGGGGCCGAGGTCCCGCCCGAGTTGCAGTCGCGCGCCCGGCGCATCGGCCACACCCATCTGCGCCAGCGCCTGAGGCTTGAGGAGGACCACGAGGTCTTCTGCTTTTCGCGCCCGGGCGCCCATTTTTTCTATCCCGAGAACTGGTACTCGGCCCACGGTTTCATCCGCACCGCGCTGCGCCTGGCGGGCCTCTACGAGCGCGCCCAGCGCAACACCTGCAATATCCGCCTCAGGGAGCACCGGCTGGCCATCCGCGGGCTGCCCCCGCCCTTCGAGGGTCTGCGCCTGCTGCATCTGAGCGACCTGCACGCGGACATAAACCTGCGCATCACGGCGGCCATCGCAGCACGAGTGCGTGGCCTGGACTATGATCTGTGCGTCCTGACCGGAGACTATCGCGCCCGTACCTACGGCCCCTACCAGGCGGCCCTGGACGGGATGGTCGAGATCTGTGGGCAATTGAACGGCCCCCTCTACGCCATTCTCGGCAACCACGATAGTATCCGTCTGGTGCCGGGGCTGGAGGCCCTGGGGCTGCGGGTCCTGCTGAACGAATCGGTGGCGCTGGAGCGCGACGGGGCCATCCTGCACCTGGCGGGCATCGACGACGCCCACTATTACCAGGTCCACAACATCCAGCAGGCCGCCGCCCGGATCCCCGCGGACGGTGTCTCGCTCCTGCTCTCCCACACCCCGGAGGTCTACCGTCACGCCGCCCACGCGGGCTTCGACGCTATGCTCTGCGGCCATACCCACGGCGGCCAGATCTGCCTGCCGGGTGGTCGCGCCCTGACCTGGGACGCCTGCTGCCCCCGCCGCCTTGCCGCCGGTTCCTGGTCCTACGGGGGCATGACCGGCTATACTTCCGTCGGCTGCGGTAGCTCAGTCGTCAACGCCCGGCTCAACTGCCTGCCGGAGGTCACACTCCACCAACTTTGCCGCGATGAAGCCGGTTCATGGCCAACTGGAAGCGCCCGCCCAGGCAGTCGTCGATGACGCCCGCGGCGTCGCGCAGTGCATCTTCGATGCGTAGCGCATCGTCGTGCGACGGGCGGCCAAGGACATAGTTGGTGACCAGGCTGCGGTCGTCGGGATGGTCGATGCCGATGCGCAGCCGCCAGAAGTCGCGGCTGCCGAGCAGGTTGATGGTGTCGCGCAGGCCGTTGTGACCGGCGTGTCCGCCGCCCTGCTTGAGACGCACCGTGCCGACAGTGAGATCCAGTTCATCGTGGGCGATCAGGATCTGTTCGGTGGGAATCTCGAAATAGCGGCTGACAGCAGCCACGCAGCGACCGCTGTGGTTCATGTAGGTTGCGGGCTTGAGCAGCCGCAGGGCGCTGCCGCGCCGGGTCAGACGCGCCAGTTCGCCGTGGAAGCGGGCCTCGGCCTTAAATGACTGACCAAGGGCCAAGGCATCGACGAACCAGAAGCCGACGTTGTGGCGGGTGGGGGCGTAGTCCGGGCCGGGGTTGCCCAGGCCGACGATGAGACGGATGCCGACGGGGTCCATAGCGGTGTTTGCCTCGGGCGGGAGCCGGCCCGACGGAGACTCCGCCGTGCCGGTGTCCTGCGGGTCCGCGGCGGGCCCGATCAAGCGGCGCCGCCCTCGGTCTCCTCGCCGTCCGTTTCCGCCCCGGCATGGGCGGCGTGCATCACGACCACCGGCTCATCAGGGTCTTGAGCATGGACCAGTGCGACGCCATCGGGCAGCGGGATCTCGGACAGGTGGATGATGTCGCCCACCTCCATGGCCGCGATATCCAGCCCGATATACTCCGGTAGGTCCTTCGGCAGGCAGGTAATCTCGATCTCGGTCATGGTGTGGGAGGCATGGCCGCCGGCCTTGGCGCCGGTGGACTTCTCCACGTTCAGGAAGTGCAGCGGCACCACCATGCGCAGCTGCTCGTCCTGGCTCACGCGCATGAAATCCGCGTGCAGGATGAAAGGCTTGGCCGGGTGGCGCTGCAGGTCCTTGAGCACCACCGGGGTATCGACGTCGCCGATCTTGAGGTTCAGCACATGGGAGTAGAAGGACTCGTGCTCTAGGTGACGCAGGATCATGTTGTGCCGTAGCGAGATCATCTGCGGTTCCTGATGACCCCCATACACGATGGCCGGGATCAGGCCCTGGCGACGCAGGCGGCGGCTCGCACCCTTACCTGTATCGCTACGGGGCTCGGCCAAGACGTCAAAATTTACGCTCATGGGCGTTCTCCAGTTGAATCACAAACAAAGCGGCGGGGCCCGCGACCAGGTTCCCAGCACACAAGGTACGGACCAAAAAACGCGTCCGCACATAACCGAAAATACGACCGAACGGCCTCCCCGGTTGATACCATGGGGGACGCAAAGAACAGGGCAACGCAAAGGCGACTCAATAACGAATAACGCTGGAAACGCCGATGGTTCATCCGTGGAGCAATGGTTTCCAACGCTCCACGCGCTTATACGACTTGCATTCAACTACTCTTTTTTTGGCCCCAAGCCAAAAAAAGAGGTTCAATCCATGAAGAGCGAGCTGACGGACTCCTCATTGGACACTCGTCGCATGGTCTCGGCCAGCAACTCGCCGATGCTCAGTTGGCGGATGCGCGGGCAATTGCGTGCCTCGGGGCGCAGCGGGATGGTGTTGGTGACCACCAGTTCATCCAGCACCGAGTCGGTGATGGTGTCCACGGCGGGTCCAGATAGGACCGCGTGGGTACAGTAGGCTACGACCCGCTGGGCGCCGTGCTCCTTCAGCGCGGCGGCGGCGCGGCACAGGGTCCCGGCGGTGTCTACCAGATCGTCGATCATGACGCAGGAGCGGCCGGCCACGTCGCCGATGATGTTCATCACTTGGGCCTCGTTGGCTTTGGGCCGACGCTTGTCGATGATGGCGAGATCCGCGTCGTCGAGACGCTTGGCGAGCGCTCGTGCCCGCACCACACCCCCCACGTCCGGCGAGACCACGATCAGGTTCGGGTGCTTCTGGCGCCAGACATCCCCGAGCAGGATCGGCGATGAGTAGACATTGTCGACCGGGATATCGAAGAACCCCTGGATCAAATCCGCGTGCAGGTCCATGGTCAGGACGCGATCCGCTCCGGCCTGACCGATCATCTTGGCGACCAGCCGGGCGGTGATCGGCACCCGTGCCGATCGCGGCCGCCGGTCCTGGCGGGCGTACCCGAAATAGGGGATGACGGCGGTGATGCGTTTGGCCGAGGCCCAGCGCAGGGCGTCCATCAGCACCAGCAGTTCCATCAGGTTATCGTTGGTGGGGGCGCCCGTGGGCTGGACCACGAAGACGTCGCGACCGCGCACGTTCTCCTGGATTTCGGCCATCACCTCGCCGTCGCTGAACTGACCGACCACGGCCTTGCCCAGGGATAACCCCAGGTGGTGGGCGATCTCGGCTGAGAGTTCCGGGTTCGCGTTCCCGGAAAAGACCATCATATGACTGGCTAGCAAGGCAAAATTCCGGTCTGATATGGGCGGGTGTCAGGGGACGCCGACATTGAATTGGCTGGGGCGCCAGGATTCGAACCTGGGGATGCCGGGATCAAAACCCGGTGCCTTACCGCTTGGCGACGCCCCAATAATAGTGCGATCAGTAGTCAGTGATCAGTGGTCGGCGTGATGCAACCCGGGCTCCGATGCCAACCGCTCCAAGAGCGGTGAGCGGTTTAGCCCCCGCGCCACGAAGGCTCCAAACCGGAGCGGCGCCAAGTCGCGGGCGGCGAGCGCGCTGTGCTGATCGGCAAAGACCGCGAAGACGCACCCGCCGGTACCAGTGAGTTGACCACCACCGACGCCTTGCAGCCAGTCCAGCGCGGCTGCCACCTCGGGGTAACCGCGACGCACGACCCCGAGACAATCGTTTCGCCGGTCACCCGCAACGAAGTCGGCAAGTGTGACGGGAAGCGAGTTCCGCGTCAATTGCGGGTCCCCAAAGACCGCCGCGGTGGAGACCTGGCCGGCTGGGGTCAGGACCAGATACCAGGGCTCAGGCAACTCGACCGCGGTGAGTTGCTCGCCGACCCCCTCGGCCCAGGCCGCCCGGCTGCGCACGAAGACCGGCACGTCGGCCCCCAGCGGCAGGGCGATCCCGGCCAGTTCGTCTTCGGGCAGATCGAGGCCCCAGAGCCGGTTCAGGGCGACCAGGGTGGTGGCGGCGTCCGAGCTGCCGCCGCCCAGCCCCCCACCTATTGGCAGGGCCTTCTCCAGGCGGATGTCCGCCCCCTGCGGACTACCACAGTGGGCCTGCAAGGCGCGGGCGGCCCGCAGCGTCAGGTCCGCGGACTCGGGGACCCCGGGCAGAGCGTCGGCGCGGTGGATCCGGCCGTCGTCCCGTGGTCTGAACCACAGGTGATCGCAGCGATCGATGAATTGAAAAACGGTCTGCAGTCGGTGGTAGCCGTCCGGGCGCCGGCCCAGGACGTGCAGCATCAGATTCAGCTTGGCCGGAGCCGGCCAGGCAGGTGCGTTCGGTTCCGGGTTCACTGCGGCGTCTCACTTCCGGCCTGATTTGGAGCCGGATTCGGGAGCTGGGGCGCGGCTTCCTGGGGCGTTTCGCCGCTGGGCTCGGCCATGTCTGGCACTGGATGGCGCCCCATCACTTTGAGCAGATAGGCGTGGTCTGGGTGGTCTTTGAGGGCCGCATCCCAGACTGCCTGAGCTTCGGCCTGGCGGTCCAGGGCCCATAGGACCTCGCCTAGATGGGCGGCGATCTCCCCGTCCTTCATGGCGTCGTTGGCTTTGCGCAGGTACTCCAAGGCCGCCTCGTAGCGGCCGAGCTTGTAGTTCACCCACCCGGCACTGTCGAGGATCGCCGGCTGCGTGGGCTTGAGCTGGTAGGCGCGCTCGATATACCCCTGGGCCTCCTGATATCGGTCGGTGCGATCCGCCAGCGTATAGCCCAGGGCATTGAGTGCGTCGGCGTGGTCCGGATGCTGCTCGATGATGCGCCGCAGGTCCTGCTCGGCCTGCCCGATGCGCTCAAGTTTCACCGCGTGCATGGCGCGCCCATAGAGCAGCTGCGCGTCGTCCTGAAAGACGGCGAGCGCATCGGCATAGACCTGCATGGCCGCGTCCAGGCGCCCCACCTGGGCCAGGATCTCGGCCTCGGCGAGGAAGAGCGCGGGCGCTTCGTCCGGCGCCAGGTCGCGCAATTGTTGGATGATCTCGCGGGCGCGCTCGACTTCGCCAGCCTTGGCCCGTAGGACGGCCGTGCGCAGCCGTACCTCCATCAGGTTGGCGCCCTGGCTCTTGGCATACCAGTCGATCGCCGCGCTCGGCTGCTCGGCCCGCTCCTCGATCTGGCCCAGATAGAAACTGGCCTCGTCGCGGCGCTCGCCGGTCTCGTAGAGACGGGTGAGATAATCGCGTGCGGCTGCAAGATCGTCCAACTCCAAGGACAGGATGCCGGCGGCGAACAGGACCTCCGGCGCCCGCGGCTGGTCCTGAAGCAACTGAGTGAAGACGCTCCGGGCGCCGGGATAGTCCTTCTCATCGATCAGGTACTGGGCGTAGAGCAGGCGCAGAGTGCGATCATCCGGTCGTGCGGCGATGAATTGTTCGATCTGTGCCCGCGCCTCGCCGCGTTTACCCTCGGCGAGCAGGAGCTTGACCACGAATAGGCGCGGCTTGTCCCAGTCCGGGCGCAGCGCCTGGGCGCGGGCCGCAGTGGCGGCGGCGACCTCGAACTGGTCGACGCTCGCGGCCACCATCGCCAAGGCCTGCTGGGCGTCGGCGTTGGTCTCATCGCGCGCGACCAGTGCGCTCATCAACGCGACCCGCTCCGGTGGGCTGGCCGCCCGGCCGATGATGCCCGCCGCCTGCTGGTAGCCATATTCGGGATCCGCGGCCAGTTGGACTACCCGCGTCAGGTGCACCAGCGCCTCCTCGCGCTCGCCCGCCTTCAGGCGCAGGACGGCGGCGATCTGGTGCGCCCCCGGGGAGTTCGGCGCTATCTCCAGCCACAGGGCCACCGCGCGCGCGGCCCCCGCGTCGTCATCACCGCTGATCGCGGTGCGAACCGCCAACTCGGCTATCTTGGGGTCGCGGACCAGTTGTGCGGCGTGCAGGTAGTGAGCAAATGCTATCACCAGGTCACCGCGGCGCGCCGCCACCTCGGCGACCAGCACGGCGTACACCAGGTCGGCGTCCAGACTATCGCGGGTACGCGGGCCGTCCGTGGGCGGCACTCGATGCGCCGCGCTGCCGGCCGGCTGGTCCGGGGGCGTCGGTTGTGACAGGGCCTGGCGGCGATCCTCCAGGTCTGCGTCGGCGGCCGACTCCGCCCCGGTCGCCGACGCAGACCTGGAGGCGTCCCCGGTGGCTGGGAGGGGCGCCGGCAGCGCCAGTGCAGGGGCCGCCGACACTGGGTTCGGCTCCGCCGCGGGCGCGCTCAGAGCGCCGAGGCACAGGACGCAAAAAAGTCCGGCGGCGGGACCGATCCCGCGGGACTTCTGGGACGGCATGTCGGGCATCGAAGAGGCGCTCATGAGGGGTTCCTGGTTTCCAGGGGGCGAGTATACCGGGGCCGGTGCGCACTGGCGGCGGAGATCGACTTACGGCAGCATGTGCGCTCGCCGCGGGCCTTGAGCAGCACGGTGTCCGAGCGTCCTGACGCAATCCTCGGCAACCATGACTTGCATCTGGCGCCATAAGCCGGACAATCGCGGGGTCCAAATTTGTTGGTCTCAACATGAAACTGCTGGTCATCGGACTCAATCACAAGACGGCCCCGATCGAGGTGCGCGAGCGCATCACCTTCGGACCAGACATTATCGCCGGGGCACTGCGCGACCTGCGCAGACACGAGGGTATCCACGAGGCCGTGGTGCTCTCCACCTGCAACCGCACCGAGGTCTACTGTGCCACCGACGATGGGGGCGAGGAGACGGTACGCCACTGGCTGGGCGGCTTCCACGGCGTGGCGCACGAGCGGGTCAACTCCTTCCTCTATGCCCACGCGGGCCGGGACGCGGTGACCCACCTGCTGCGCGTGGGCTGTGGCCTGGACTCCATGGTCTTGGGCGAGCCCCAGATCCTGGGCCAGGTCAAGAGCGCCTTCGCCACCGCGACCGGCTGCACCGCCACCGGTAAGCTGCTCTCACGCCTGTTTCAGCACGGCTTCTCGGTCGCCAAGACGGTCCGCACCGACACCGCCATTGGCAGCAGCCCGATCTCGGTGGCCTTCGCCGCGGTCAGCCTGGCGCGCCAGATTTTCAGCGACCTGTCGCAACAGACGGCGATGCTGATCGGCGCCGGTGAGACCATTGAACTGGTCGCTCGGCACCTGCACCAGAACGGCATCGGGCGCATCATCGTGGCCAACCGCACCGTGGAGCGTGCCCACGAGGTGGCCGCCCAGTTCGACGGCTTCGCCATCGCTCTGACCGAGATCGCCAACCATCTGGCGGGCGCGGACATCGTGATCTCTTCCACCGCGAGCCCCTTGCCGGTACTGGGCAAGGGCACGGTGGAGCGGGCGCTTAGGAAGCGCCGCCATCGGCCAATGTTCATGGTGGACATCGCCGTCCCGCGCGACATCGAGCCTGAGGTCGCCTCCCTGACCGATGTCTATCTCTACACGGTCGACGACCTCCAGAGCGTCATCGACGAGGGGCTGCGCTCGCGCCAGGCGGCGGCCCTGGAGGCCGAGGAGATCGTCGCCTTCCACGTCGAGGAATTCATGGCCTGGCTGCGCTCGCTCGACGCCGCGAGCGTCATCCAGGATTACCGCAGCCGCGCCGAACACCTGCGCGACGAGGTCCTGGAGCGGGCCAAGCGCCAGCTCGAGGCCGGCAAGTCCGCTCCCGATGTGCTGACCTTCCTCGCTCACACCCTCACCAACAAGCTGCTGCACGCCCCCAGCACCCGGCTGCGCCAGGCCGCGCGGGAGGGTGAGGCCGACATCCTGGAAGCCGCCAACGAGCTGTTCCAGCTCGGTCCCGCGGTGCAGGCCGCCCCGCCCCAATGAACCGCTCGATCCGCGACCGGCTGGAGCGCATGGACGAGCGCTTCAGCGAGATCACGGCGCTGATGTCGGACGCCGCGACCCAGTTCGACACCAACCGCTTTCGTGACCTGGGTCGCGAGTATGCTCAGCTGGAGCCCCTGGTGACCTGCTTCGGGCGCTATCGGGAGACCGAGGCGGAACTGGCGGCGACCGAAGAACTGCTGGCCGATCCCGAGATGGCCCCCCTGGCCCGGGACGAAGTGGTCGCCGCCACCGCCCGTCGCGACGCCCTGGAACCCGAACTGCACCGACTCCTGGTCCCGCTGGACCCCAAGGACCAGTGCAACTGCTTTCTCGAGGTGCGCGCAGGTACCGGCGGGGCTGAGGCGGGGCTCTTCGCCGGCAACCTGCTGCGCATGTACCTGCGCTATGCGGAGGTCCGCGGCTGGCGCACCGAGGTCTACAGCGAGAGCCAGGGAGAGTTGGGCGGCTACAAGGAGGTCGTGGTGCGCATCAGCGGCAGCGGCGTCTATTCCCGGCTCAAGTTCGAGCCTGGCGCCCACCGGGTGCAGCGCGTCCCCGAGACCGAGTCCCAGGGCCGGGTGCATACCTCCGCCTGCACCGTCGCCGTGTTGCCCGAGGTCGAATCAATCGACGCCATCGACATTAACGCTGGGGATCTGCGCATCGACACCTACCGCGCCTCCGGCGCCGGCGGCCAGCACATCAACAAGACCGACTCTGCCGTGCGCATCACTCACCTGCCCTCAGGCCTGGTGGTGGAGTGCCAGGAGGAGCGTTCCCAACACAAGAACAAGGCGCGCGCCCTGTCGCTCCTGCATGCGCGCCTGCTCGCGGCGGCCCAGGGCACCCAGGCCGCCGCCGAATCCCAGTCCCGCAAGCTCCAGGTCGGCAGCGGCGACCGCTCCGAGCGCATCCGCACCTACAACTTCCCTCAGAACCGGCTCACCGACCACCGCATCAACCTCACCCTCTACAAGCTCGATGAGGTCATGGAGGGGGCGCTCGATCAGATCGTCGAGCCGTTGCTGGCCGAATATCAGGCCGAACAGCTCATCACGATGATGGGTGACTGATACTGATTTTCAGTAGAAAATCAGTATGTGGAAAACACGAATTAATGATAGACGACTGACTGGAGGCGGGGCGTCCCGCCCCGCTCCTTGACGCTCGGGACACCGCGCCGGAGACCGGGCATGAGAGCCATCAAGCTCTTTCTCAGTTTGTCCGGCCGCTTTCGCGCGGCTAAGATCGTAACCATAGCAGAAATCGGGTGGTTGAATTCTATATCCGTATCAACTAACAGCCTGTCGGACTTCGGGGCCCCGTCGGGGCGGCGAGTCCGGTACGCTGTCGGGATCAACCCCGATGGCTGCCCGATGGCCGGAGTGCTACTGCCGATGCGCCGCTTCCACCCGATGG
>JADNEJ010000257.1 GCA_016292295.1 Candidatus Thiodictyon intracellulare | reverse complement strand
CATCGGCGCCGCCGGGGGTGTCCGCCGCATCCGCTACGTCCCCTGACACCGCGGGGACATCGGCTTCGCCAGCGGGTGCTTCCTGACCGCCATTCCCCTCCCACGGCAATCGCGTGCTCGGTGGCCGCGAACTGTTGGAGAGGGTCTCCCCAAGCCGCTCGCGCGCCGCCTTCAGATTCGCCAGCGCCTTGCCCAACAACGCTCGCGCCTGCGCGGGCGTGAGCGTGAGCGTGAGCGTCTCCAGATAAGCGTCGTCGAATTGTCTGAGGTCGTGATCGCTCAGGTGCATGGTAGTGGCCTGGCGGCGCTTGCCCGCTCTCGGTTAGGAGATTGTACTATATTCTTGTACTATATTCTGGCACGGCCGTCGAGCTGTATCGCCGAGCTGTATCGCGTAGGCTTATGATCGTCGACGAGGGCTAAGATACAGGGGGGGGCTAAACGGCTACCTTCGGCGACGGGCAGCAGCGCCTCGAGGTTGGAAAAGGCGGCGATGCGCAGCAGTGACTCGGGCAGATGCAGATAGCTCACCGTGATCCGGCGGGAGCGGGCGAGATCCATCCACTCCAACAGCAGGGCCAGGCCGGCGCTGTTGGCGGCGGTCACCCCGCTTAGATCGATCTGCAGCGCACCGGGGCGCCGCAGCAGGGCCTCGCCCGCCGCCAACAACGGGCCCACGGTGTCGAAATCAAGCGGCCCTTCGACCCGCGCCTCACTCTCCCCCGTCGCGATCAAGCGCGCATTCACCCTTGGCCCTTGCGGTTCATCTCGCCCAGCTTGGTGATCAGGCCGTCGATACCCTTCTCGCGGATCTCCGTGGCGAAGCTGCTGCGGTAATTGCTGACCAGGCTCACGTTATTGACGATCACGTCATAGACCTTCCACCCGACGCCGTCATCATACATGCGGTAGTCGATCGGCACCGGCGTCGCACCGGGCACCCGCACCACGGCGGACACGGTCACCGTGTTGTCCCGCACGCCCGGCTTCACCGGCAGGTAACGGATCTCCTGGCCGGAATAATTGAGCAACGAGCGCGCATAGGTACGCACCAGCACCTGCTTGAACCCATCGGTCAGGGCACGCTGCTGGGCTGGGGTAGCCGAGCGCCATTGCGGGCCCAGGACGCCCTGGGTGATCTTCTGGAAATCGAAGTAAGGCGCCAGGATATCATCGACCATGCCGAAGATGATGGCCGGGTTCTTGTTCACCTCGGCGCGGCGCGCCTCCAGGGTGCTCAGCATCTTCTCCGTGGTGCGCTTCACGAGCGCCGTGGCGTCGCCCGAGGACGCCAATGCGCCCATTCCCCACACCAGTGGGCACAGGGTCACGAGTAACAGTAAGTAACGTCGCGTCATCATTTGCCGCCCTCCTCTGCCTTCTTGAATAGAAATTGACCGATCAACTGTTCCAAGACCAGGGCCGACTGGGTCTGGGTGATCTCATCACCGTCGCGCAGATAATCTTGATTTCCACCGGGTTGTAGGCGGACATACTGCTCGCCGAGCAGACCGACCGTGAAGATGTTTGCAAAGGTGTCGGTCGGAATGCTGTCCACTCCTTTGTCGATGCGCATGGTGACCACCGCCTCATAGGTGTTCTTGTCCAAGCGCACCTCCTCCACTCGCCCGACCCGCACCCCCGCCATGCTGACCGGAGCACGCGCCTTGAGGCTTCCCGCGTTGGTGAAGCGCGCACTCACCCGATAGCCGTCGGCGGCGGAATTGGCGTTGAAATTGCTGACCTGCATAGCTAGGAAGAACAGCGCAATGAACCCCACCGCTATGAAGGCGCCGACCCAAACCTCGATAGTGTGCTGCTTCGCCATGACTCCAGTTCCCAGAACCTCATTTACCGAACATCAGGGCCGTCAGCACAAAATCGATCGCCAGCACCGCCAGCGCCGAATGGACCACCGCCCGGGTGGTGGCGCGGCTCACGCCCTCGGAGGTCGGGGTGGCATCATAACCCTGGAACAGGCTGATCCAGGTGACCACCAGACCAAATGCCAGACTCTTGATCACGCCGTTCACGAGATCCTCGCGAAAATCGATCTTGGCCTGCATCTGACCGAAGAAGGCGCCCTCATCGACCGCGAGGAGCCCAACCCCAACGAAATAACCGCCAAGCACCCCCACCGCGCTGAACAGGACGGCCAAGAGCGGCATCGAGATCAGGCCGCCATAGAAGCGCGGGGTCAGGATGCGGTGCACCGGGTCTACTGCCATCATCTCCAGCCCCGCGAGTTGTTCCGTCGCCTTCATCAGCCCGATCTCGGCGGTCAGGGCCGAGCCCGCCCGCCCGGCCACCAGGAGCGCCGTGACTACCGGCCCCAGTTCGCGCACCAGGGAGGCGGCGACCATCACCCCCAGGCTCTCCTTGGCCCCGAACTGCGACAGGACATAGAAGCCCTGCAACCCCAGCACCATGCCCACGAAGAAGCCGGATACCGCCACGATCAGCAGGGACAGGACCCCGACGTTGTAGACCTGGGCGAGCAGCAGGCGCGGGCGCCGCAGCATCTGCGCGGAACCCGCCAGGATGCCCACGAGGAGCAGACTCGCCCGCCCCAGCCCGGCCAGCGCCTTGAGCCCCCGCTGCCCGAGCCGGGCCAGCGGGTTCAGGAGCCCATCCGTCAGCGCCCGGGCGCGCCGGGCCATCTAGCCCAGCCCCCGGGTCAGCAGGTCGGCCGCCAGGGCGGGCGCCGGATAGTGGAAGTGGACCGGCCCGTTCGGCAATCCGTCCATAAACTGGCGCACCCACGCCGAACGCTCCGCGGTGATCGCCACCGGCGTCCCCTGGGCCATCACTCGGCCGCCGGCGATGACATAGATGAAGTCGGCGATGCTCGCGGTCTCACGCACGTCATGCGAGACCACGATGCTGGTCAGGTGACTCGCGTCGTTGAGCTGGCGGATCAGGGTCACGAGCACGCCCATGGAGATCGGGTCCTGGCCGGTGAAGGGCTCGTCATAGAGGATCATCATCGGGTCCAGGGCGATCGCGCGGGCCAGGGCCACGCGTCGGGCCATCCCGCCCGACAGTTCGCTCGGCATCAGGTCGCGAGCGCCGCGCAGGCCGACCGCCTCCAGCTTCAGCAACACCAGCTTACGGACAAGCGCCGGGTTCAGGTCCGTGTGCTCCCGCAGCGGATAGGCCACGTTGTCGAAGACGTTGAGATCCGTGAGCAAGGCGCCGCTCTGAAACAGCATCCCCATGCGGCGGCGCAGGTTGTAGAGCGCGGCGCGCCCCAGCGACTGGACCGGCTCCCCGTCCACCTCAATGGTGCCAGCGTCCGGCCGCAACTGACCGCTGATGAGCCTCAGCAGCGTGGTCTTGCCGGTGCCGCTCGGGCCCATCACGGCCGTCACGGCGCCGCGTGGAAGATCGAGGTCCACCCGGTCGAAGATCTTTCGCGAGCCGTGGGAGAAGCTCAGGCCCCGAATCCGCACCAGGCAATCGCGCGCGGTCGGCAATGGTGCCACGGTCGCAACCGGCACCGCTCCGGCGCACCCGGAAGCGGCGGATGAGCTAGCCGCGTCAAGGGTCGCATCACCGATCGGTACCCCGTCCCGCAGGTGCCAGGGGGAATCCGCAGGGAAATACTCACTGTCTCCCCGTCCCATTGTAACCGGTTCGCCTGTTGCGAAGTTCTAAATAAAAAGATTCATTATCCAAGTCTTAGCCATGGACGTCAAGTAACACCTAGAGCATGAATAATTGACACTTTGAGCCACAGTTCCCTCTAGTAGAACAGGGAAATTTGTCAAGAACCGAGGGCCGCGCAGCAGCCGCCTTTTCGTCGTGAAGCGGCCGGTACGAGCAGGTAGGACTGAGCTTTCACCCGGCTCTTGGTGTAAGGTTGCGCCGAGCCTAAGATGGCGCCGACCAACCACCCCGTCGCCCGAGAATTGTCGATGACCGAACCACGCCGACTCGGCGCCCGCAAGCATGATCTGGCCCCCGGCCAGGAGGCCCGCATCCGTGACCTGGGGCAGGCGGTGATCGAGACCGAAGCGGCCGCGGTCGGCGCCTTGCGCGAACGCATCGCGGCGGACTTCGTCGCGGCGTGCCGCTACCTGCTGGCGTGCGAGGGCCGCATCGTGGTGATGGGGATGGGCAAGTCCGGGCACATCGGCGGCAAGATCGCCGCCACCCTGGCCAGCACCGGCAGCCCGGCCTTCTTTATCCACCCCGGGGAGGCGAGTCACGGTGACCTGGGGATGATCACCCCGCTCGACACGGTCCTGGCGCTGTCCAACTCAGGGGAGACCACGGAGTTGCTGACCATACTGCCGACCATCAAACGCCTGGGCGTCCCCCTGATCACCCTGACCGGGCGCCCCGGCTCCACCCTGGCCCGAGAGGCCGATGTGAACCTGGACGTGAGCGTCACCCGCGAGGCCTGCCCGCTCGGCCTGGCGCCGACCTCCAGCACCACGGCAACCCTGGCGATGGGCGACGCCTTGGCGGTCGCCTTGCTTGAGAGCCGGGGTTTCACCGCGCTGGACTTCGCCGGCTCGCACCCGGCCGGCATCCTTGGCCGGCGCCTGTTGCTGCATGTGGGAGACATTATGCACCACGGAGACCGGGTCCCGCGGGTCACCCTGGGGAGCACGCTGATGGCGGCCCTGGAGGAAATGTCGCACAAGGGGTTGGGGATGACCGCGGTCGTCGATGGGCAAGGGGTCTTGGTCGGCGTCTTTACCGACGGCGACCTACGCCGCGCCCTCGATCACAACCTGGATGTCCGCTACACGATCATCGACACGGTGATGACTCACGGCGGCATCACCGCTGCCGCACAGTCCCTGGCCGCGGAGGCCCTGGGGCTGATGGAGTCCCGGTCGATCAACGGACTCCTGGTCATCGACGGCGAGGGCCGGCCAATCGGCGCCCTGAATATGCATGATCTGCTGCGCGCGGGGGTGGTGTAGAGGTCAGTGTGTAGTGGTCAGCGGTCGGTTGCCACTCGATTTGGGTTCGGTTACGGCCAAGTGCCCCCTTCTTAGGTTCACGGATCATGCAAGATATTCTGGAACGTGCGGCCCAGGTCCGGCTGGTGATCTTCGACGTAGATGGGGTCTTGACCGACGGCAGCCTGTACCTGGGCGATGGTGGCCTGGAATATAAGGCATTCAACGCGCGCGACGGTCACGGCATGGTGCTGCTGCAAGAGACTGGCGTGACCCTTGCAGTCATCTCGGGGCGGCGCTCCGAGGCGGTGCGCATCCGCATGGAGGGCCTGGGAGTCGCCCACGTCTACCAGGGTCAGCGCAACAAGCTGCCGGCCTACGAGGAACTCAAGCGCGCCCTGGGGCTCACGGATGCGGTGATCGCCTACGTGGGCGACGACGTCATCGATCTGCCGGTCATGCGCCGAGTAGGACTGGCGATCGCCGTCGGGGATGCTCATACCCTGGTTCGCCAACACGCCCACTGGTGCACCAGTGCACCCGGCGGAAGGGGCGCGGCCCGGGAGGTCTGTGAGCTGGTGATGGCGGCCCAGGGCACCCTGGAGCCGATCAACCGCGGCTACCTCCAGGACGTCTGAACGCAACCCGATGCACAATGAGGTGACAGAGCGTGTGGACGACGCGACAGGGGCGGCTGGCGATGCTCTTCGTCGTGCTCGCGGTCGGGACCTGGTGGCTGCTGCAAAGCCTGATCGAGGAGCCGGCCCCGCGCGTGCGCGAGCGCACCCCTAACCACATCGTGTGGGATCTCGACGCCATCGAAACCGACGTCGGCGGACGGCCGGAGCGGCATCTGGCCGCAGACCAGTTGCGCCAGTATGTCGACGAGGACCTGGCCGAACTCGATCAGCCGCACCTGACTCTGTTCGACCGTGCCGGCGGACCGCCCTGGAGGGTAGAATCAAAAAGGGGTTTCTTGCTGTCCAAAGGCCAGGAGGTGCACCTGCGCGACCAGGTCCAGATCGACCGGGCCGGTGTCGGCGCGAACCGCTCGTTGCGGCTCCAGACCTCGGAACTGCGGCTCTGGCCCAAGCGTGAGTACGCCCAGAGCGACCATCCGGTAAGGCTCGAAAGCGACCACGACTGGCTGACCGCCGCCGGCGTGCGCTTGTGGGACGGCCACCCGTTCCGGGCCGAGTTTCCCGGGCGCGCCCACATCTTTGTCGCCCCGGCCCCCGTTGAGAAAGGCAGCACCACGTCAACCGCCCCATGAATGCCGCACCGATGATCACCACCACCACGCCCCCGGTCTTGACCCTGCTGGTCGCGGCGCTCTTGAGCCTGGGTCTGGGCCTCACGACCCTGACCGCCGTCGCGCTTCAGAGCGACGCGGCGCAGCCCATGCTGATCGAGGCCGACAAGGTCGAGGTCGATGAAGGTAAGAGCACCAGCCTCTACGTGGGCCAGGTCCAGGTCGACCAGGGCACCATGCGCCTGCTGGCCGATCAGGTGACGGTCCACCACCGCAGCGACCGCCACATCAAGTACATCATCGCCCGGGGCGAACCGGCCAGCTACAAACAGCAGATGGACGGCGAGCAGGGCGAGATGCAGGCCTTTGCCAAGCGCATGGACTACGACGCCGACCGCGACGAACTGATCCTGACCGGCGACGCCCTGGTGATCCAGGGCACGGACCGCATCGCCAGCGAGCGGATCGTCTATGATCGGGCCCATGCTCGGGCGCAGGCGGGGGGCGACAGCCGAGTGAAGATCCAGATGACCCCGCAGGGCAAGAAGGACGGTCAGCCCAAGGCGTCCGGCACCGCCGCGCCTCCCCCGGGGACCACCCCCAAGGTGCCCTCGGCACTCGCCCCCAAGGCGCCCCCGCCCGGCAAGCCGGGTGGCGCGTGAGCACGCTCTGCGCTGCCCACCTGAAGAAGCGCTACCGCAGCCGCCAGGTACTGCGCGACGTGAGTGTCGAGGTGAACGCGGGCGAGGTAGTCGGTCTGCTCGGACCCAACGGCGCCGGCAAGACCACCTGTTTCTATCTGATCGTCGGGCTGATCCCGAGCGACCACGGACGCATCGAGTTGAACGGCCGAGACCTCACGCAACTGCCGATGCACGCACGCGCCCGGGCGGGCCTGAGCTATCTAGCCCAGGAGCCCTCGGTCTTCCGAAAGCTCTCGGCGCGCGACAACATCCTGGCGATCCTTCAGACCCGCCGTGACTTGAACCGCGACCAGCAACGCGGGCGTTGCGAGCAACTGCTCCAGGAGCTGGGGATCAGCCATGTCGCCGCCTCGCTTGCGCTCAGCCTGTCCGGTGGCGAACGCCGCCGGCTGGAAATCGCCCGCGCGCTCGCAGTGGACCCGGTAGTGATGTTGCTCGATGAACCCTTCGCCGGGGTCGACCCGATCGCGGTCGGCGACATCAAGGCGATCGTCGCGCACCTGCGCGAGCGCAACATCGGCATCCTAATCACCGACCACAACGTCCGCGAAACACTCGACATCTGTGATCGCGGCTACATCATCAGTGCCGGGAGCATGATCGCCGCCGGCACCCCCACGCAACTGCTCGCCGACCAACAAGTGCGCGAGGTCTACCTCGGCACCGATTTCTCGATGTGAGTCGCCCAGATCATTCCGCCATGGCGCCCGAATAGGCTAGAATCAAAACAGGCACTCAAATTGCTAGATCCGATCGGTCCACCCCACACGCAGCCCCCACGATGAAGCAGTCCATCCAGCTTCGACTTGGCCAGCATCTGTCGATGACGCCCCAGTTGCAGCAGGCTATCAAGCTACTTCAACTGTCCAACCTGGAGCTCCAACAGGAGATCCAAGAGGTCTTGGACAGCAATTTCATGCTCGAGGAGGGCGATGAGGCAGATCGCTTCCAGGCCGCCGACGCCGCCGACGCCCGCCTGGTTCAGGACGCCACGCCGGAGCCGACGGCCAGCGTCCAGGAACAGACGATCGAACGCGAGGTCCAGGCCGAGTCCACCGAGATGCCGGACGAGCTCCCGGTGGACACCCGGTGGGACGATGTCTACGAAAATTATCTCCCGAGCGGCAACCAAGGCAGCGACGACAACGACTTCGATCTCTTCTCCCAGCAGAGCCGCCCGGAGACCCTGCACGACCACCTGATCTGGCAGCTCAATCTGGCCCGCCTGAGCGCGCGCGATGAGGCGATTGCGCTCGCGGTGATCGACGCCATCGACGGCAACGGCTACCTACGCACGGACTGCGAGGAACTCTTGAGCACGCTGCGCGACCCGACGATCGCCGCCGAAGAAGTCACCACCATCATCCACCGGGTCCAGTCATTCGACCCGGCGGGGGTCGGCGCCCGCGCTCTGCGCGAGTGTCTGTTGCTGCAATTGCGCCAGTTGCCCCTGACCGCCTCTGCCGCGGCGGCGCCGGCGGCCCCCGACCGTGCCACGCCGCAGGCCCTGGCCATCGCGATCTGCGAGGACGGGTTCGACTATCTGCCCCGCAACGACGTAGCGGCCCTGGCGCGCCTGCTGGGCGCGCCGGAAGATGCCATCCACGCCGCTCTGGAGGTGATCCGGCACCTAAATCCCAGGCCCGGCACCTTGATCGCGGAGACCGCGTCTGAGTACGTTGTACCCGACATCTTCGTGCGACGCGTGGAAGGTGTGTGGCAGGTCGAACTGAATCCGGAAACTACGCCTAAACTTAGAGTGAACGCCGACTATGCGCGGCTCATCCGGCGGAGCGACCAGAGTGCGGACAGCATCGCGTTGAAGAGTCACCTGCAAGAGGCCCGCTGGTTCATCAAGAGCCTGGTCAGCCGCAACGACACAGTCCTGCGCGTCGCCGCCAAGATCGTTGAACTACAGCAGGAATTTCTTGAACGTGGCGAGGAGGCGATGAAACCGCTGATCCTGCGCGACGTCTCCGAGGCGCTGGACCTGCACGAATCCACGATCTCGCGGGTCACCACCCAGAAATACATGCACACCCCGCGCGGAACCTTCAAGTTCAAGTTTTTTTTCTCGTCCCATGTGAACACGGCGGCCGGGGGCGAGTGTTCGTCCACAGCCATCCGCGCCCTGATCCGCAAGATGATCACCAATGAATCGGCCCGCAAGCCCTTGAGCGACAGCTGGATCGCCGATGAGTTGGCCGATCAGGGTATCAATGTTGCGCGACGCACAGTCGCGAAATACCGCGAGGCGATGGGCATCCCACCCTCGAACGAACGCAAACGCCTGGCTTGACAGGCGGTTTGAAACCAGAGGAGCAGACCATGCATGTCAACCTGACGGGTCACCATATCGACGTGACCGAGGCCCTCAAGGGGTACGTCGATAACAAGTTCGAGCGCCTGGCTCGCCATTTCGACCACGTCATCGACGCCCACGTCATCCTGACCGTAGAGAAGTTAGCCCAGCGCGCCGAGGCCACCCTGCATGTGAACGGCGGTAAGCTGTTCGCCGACTCTGTCCATGAGGACATGTATGCCGCCATCGACACCCTGATCGACAAGCTCGACCGCCAGATCCTGCGCCACAAGGAGAAGAAGGCCAGTCACCGCCCGGTGCCTATCACCGGCACCAAGACCGGCGAGGCCGAGTAAGGGCGAACCCCGATAAACGACAGGTTCGCACCCGGGCCGACACGCACGGACACCTCGGACACCCGTTCGAGGTGTCTTTCGTTGCGACCCCGGGGCGATCGGAACCAGTGTGACGAGCGCGTGCGTCCCGCACGAGCTATGAGGAGTCAGCCGACATGACCCGCACCCACTTGCGCGACCCGCGCCGCGGTACGCACCGCGCCGCCCGGCATTGCGTCCGCGGCCAGGAACGGTAGCCGATGTTACCGCCCGACTTCATCAACGAACACCGCATTGGCCGCGGTCTTGAGATCGCGAGCAAGAAGCGTCTGCTCGAAACCCTGGCCCGCCTCCTGGTCGCGGACCATCCGCAGTTGAAACCGGACCTGATTTTCGAGCGTCTCCTGGAGCGCGAGCGGCTCGGCAGTACCGGACTCGGACACGGCATCGCCCTGCCCCATGCCCGCGTTAAGGAGGCCACCCAGTCCCTCGGCGCCTTCGTCTCCCTCGCGCGCGGGGTCGACTACGACGCGGCCGACGGGAAGCGCGTGGATCTGGCCTTTGCGCTGCTGGTGCCCGAGACCGCTACCGAGGAACACCTGCAACTCCTGGCCGAATTGGCCGGCCGCTTCAACGACCCCACCGTACGCCTGCAGTTGCGACAGGCCGCATCCGCCGCGGCCATCCTGCGCGTCTTCGGCGTCGTCTAGAGCACGGCACCCCACCATGACCGATAGCCTCCAGTCACTCATCCGGCACACCGGGCCCCGCACTCGGCTGCGCTGGCTCACTCCTGAGTCCGCCACCCGACGCCCGCTGCGCGGGGATGACCCGAATCTGTCGGGCCAAGCCTTGGTCGGTTCGCTGAACTGCATCCACCCGAACCGGCTGCAGGTCATCGGTCGCGCGGAGCTCGTGTACCTGGCGGGGCTCGGCGCCACCGCATTCGCCGAAACCATCGAAAAGCTCTTCACCGACCGGCCGACGGCAGTGATTTTTTCCGACGGGATCGAACCCGAACCGCTGTTCTGGGACTGGGCCGAACGCACCGGCACCCCCCTGATCGGCTCCCTCGTCTCGGACGAAGAGCTGATCAATCAGTTACGCTACTATCTGACCCACGCCCTGGCGGAGCGCAAGACCATCCACGGCGTCTTCATTGAGGTCTTAGGGATGGGCGTGCTGTTGGCTGGGGACCCGGCGGTGGGCAAGAGCGAGTTGGCGCTCGACCTGATCAGCCGCGGACACCGCCTGATTGCCGACGACGCACCGCAGTTCGCCCGCGTCGCACCGGAGAAACTGGAGGGCACCTGCCCGGACGCCCTGCTCGATTTCCTGGAGGTCCGCGGCCTTGGGATTCTCAATATCCGGGCCATGTTCGGGGAGGGAGCCGTGGTCCGACGCAAGACCCTGAACCTGATCATCGACCTAAAGCCGCTGGATCAGACCCAACTCGACCGTATTGACCGGCTCGCGGGGAGTCTGTCCGCCAGCACCATCCTGGGGGTCGCCGTGCCCCGGATCACCACGCCCGTGGCCCCGGGGCGCAATCTGTCCATCATCGTCGAGGCCGCGGTCCGCCACCAAATCCTGCGCATTCGCGGCTATGATGCCGGGGTCGACTTCATCGACCGTCAGGCGCGCGCACTGAGCAACGACCGCCCCGACCCACCCAAGATACGTCCGGGCGGTAGCCCGGTCGCCACCGCGGCACCGCCCGGCGGGCCCCGCCCGGGGCCCGCGGACGGCGGGGCCTGATCAGGCGTCCCACCATGTCCACCCACCCGCGGACCTCACCATGAGACTCGTCATCGTCAGCGGCCTCTCCGGCTCCGGCAAGAGTGTGGCCTTACGCACCCTGGAAGACCTGGGCTTCTACAGCATCGACAACCTGCCGCTGTTCCTGCTCAAAGACCTGGCCCTGGGGCTCAAGGACGCCGTCGACGAGGTCTTCAGCAACACCGCCGTCGGGGTGGACGCCCGCAGTAACCCCGGGGAACTGAAAAACCTGCCTGACCTGATCCTAGCCGCGCAGGCACGCGGCGTTGAGTGCCAAGTGGTATTCCTCGATGCCCACACCGATACCCTGATCCGTCGCTTCAGCGAGACGCGCCGCCGCCACCCGCTGACTCGCCAGGAGCGCCCGCTCGCTGAGGCGATCAAACTGGAGCGGCAGTTGCTGGAGCCGATTCGCCAAGTCGCCGATATCCGCATCGACACCACCCTGACCAACGTCCATGAATTACGCGATCTGGTCCGGGTGCGCCTGGCCGGTGATGCCTCACCAAAAGCCTCGATCCTGCTGCAATCCTTCGGCTTCAAGCACGGTCTGCCACAGGACACTGACTTCCTGTTCGACGTACGCTGCCTGCCCAACCCCCATTGGCAACCGGAGATCAAGCCCTTGACCGGGCTCGCGCGCCCGGTCGTGGAGTTCCTCGAATCAAGCCCGGACGTAATCGCCATGCGAAACGACATTGCCACCTACTTCGACCGCTGGATCCCGCTGTTCGAGACCGATGGCCGCTTTTACCTGACTATCGCCATCGGCTGCACCGGCGGGCAGCACCGCTCCGTCTATCTCGTGGAAGCCCTGCGTGCACACTTCGAGCACAGCGGACATAAGGTCATGGTACGGCACCGGGAACTGCCGTGAGCGTCGGACTCCTGCTGATCACCCACTACCCCTTGGGTGCCGACCTGTTACGGGTAGCCACCGGGATCTTCGGCACCTGCCCGACACGGGCGGAATCGCTCGAGGTCGAGAACGACGCCCCCTGCGATCAGATGCTGGCGCAGGCCGAACAGATGGTCGGGCGGCTCGACGCGGGCGACGGCGTCCTGGTTCTCACCGACCTCTACGGCGCCACCCCGGCGAATGTGGCCGGCGCCCTGCTCGCGCGCCGCCCGCACCTGCGCATGGTCGCCGGGGTCAACCTGCCGATGGTCCTGCGCGCGCTCAGTTATGCCGGGCTGGACCTGGAATCCGTGGCCGAAAAGGCCCTGGCCGGAGGCCGCGACAGCGTGCGCCTGTGCCCCGGACCGGGCACGGAGGATTGACGCCGATGCTGCGCCGGGACCTGGAGATCGTCAACAAACTCGGGCTACACGCGCGTGCGGCGGCCAAACTGGTCAGTTGCGCCGCCCGTTTCGCCAGCGTCATCCATGTCGAGTTCCGCGGTCAGCGGGTAAACTCCAAGAGCATCATGGGCATCATGATGCTCTGCGCGAGCCGCGGTACCTGGATCGCTGTCGATGCTGCGGGCGAGGACGAGGCGGACGCGATGGCGGCCATCGTGGAACTGGTCGGCAGCCGCTTCGGAGAGGACGAGTGACCATCGCCTTCCAAGGTATCGGGGTCGCGACGAGCCAGTCGGTCGTCATCGGACCAGCCTATCTCACCGGCCATGGACTCACCAGCGTGGCCCAGACCCCGATCACGCCGGCGCAGGTGGCGGGCGAACTGGATCGGCTCAATGCGGCCGTGGCCGCGGCCCGACGGGCGCTCAAGACCATCCGCGCCCAGGTCCCCCGAGCCACCCCACTCAATATCGCCGAGTTTATCGACGCCCACCTGCTGATGCTGGAGGACGTGGCCCTGGTCGACGAGGTGCGCAAGATCATCCGTGACCAACTCTATTGCGCCGAATGGGCGCTGCAACAGCAGCGCGACACCCTGGTCGGCGTCTTCGACGCCATGGACGACCCCTATCTGCGCACCCGCCGTGACGATGTCGAGCACGTCGTCCACCAGATCATGACCTTCCTGCAAGGGGCCCAGTTGCAGTTCGACCCCAGTGCCCGGGACCTGGAGGGTTGCGTCGTGGTCGCCCGCGACCTGATGCCGGCGGACGCCATCGTACTGCGCCATCGCGGCGCCGCCGGCTTTGTCACCGAGTTCGGCAGCCCCGTATCCCACATCGCTATCCTGGCACGTAACCTGTCGGTGCCCGCGGTCGTCGGGGTCCACAACGTCACGCGCTATGTGCGCCCAGGCGAGCCCTTGATCGTCGATGGGGAGACCGGCACCGTGCTGGCCGACTCGGACCCTGGGACCCTCACCTATTACCGCGAACGACTCAGCGCCATCGCGCTGCGCCGCCAACACCTGCTCACCCTGGTCGACCGACTCGCGGTAACCCGCGACGGCACCGCCATCAGCCTGCTCGCCAACCTGGAGTTACCCGAGGACGCCGCGACTGCACGGCTCAACGGCGCGGTCGGGGTCGGCCTCTACCGCACAGAGTTCCTCTACATGAACCGGGATGAACTCCCGGACGAAGAGGAACACCTCGCGACCTACACCACCATCGTTGCAGCCTTGGCGGGTCTGCCCCTGACCATTCGCACTCTGGATTTCGGTATCGACAAGCGCAGCGAGGCCCTCGGTGCACCCGGACCAGGGGCCTGCAACCCGGCGCTCGGGCTGCGCGGCATCCGCCTCTGCCTGAAGGAGCCCATCCTCTTCCGGCCCCAATTGCGCGCCATCCTGCGCGCCAGCGCCCTGGGACCGATTCGGCTGATGCTGCCCATGGTCACCAATGCGCAGGAGTTGGACGCGGTGCTCGCCATCATCGCCCAGCTCAAGGAGGACCTGACCAGCGAGGGGCTGGCCTTCGACCCGCAACTGCCCGTCGGGGCCATGGTCGAGGTCCCCGCGGCCGCCCTGGCGGCGCGCTCCCTGGCCCGCCGCATGGACTTTTTGTCCATCGGCACCAACGACCTGATCCAGTACACGCTGGCCATAAACCGCCTCGACGACACCGTAAGCTACCTGTTCGACCCCACTCACCAGGCCATCCTGCAACTAATCCGCATCACCATCGCCGCCGGCCGCGATCTCAACACCCCGGTCGCCATGTGCGGCGAGATGGCCGGGGACCCACGCTTCACTCGGCTCCTGCTCGGCATGGGTCTGCGCCATTTCAGCATGCACCCCGGCGCCCTGCTCGGCATCAAGGAGATCGTACTCAACGCCGACCTCCAGACCCTGGAGGCCCAGACCGCGCACCTCTTCGCTCGGCTCGACGATGCCGAACCGGGGGAAATACTGGATGCGCTCAATGCGCTTTAGGAACGCTTCGCCCGCAATGGACCTTCACGGCACCTGATACGAATGACTGACACGCCTCGCGAAGTATGCTGATCTCGACCATCTTGGGTAAGAGGACCCGCTTCTCACGCTCAAGGCGTTGCGCAACCATGGCGAACATTTTTCCGGTCTCGTCCATAAATTCACCACCGAAGTTGAAATCGCAGTTCTTAAGCCAGCGCCGATGGTAGTCCTCAAAGGTCTTGCGTATGGGCACCTCCCCGCTGATGAAACCCCAGGCAATGGACTTGACCTTGGGGTCCTCATGCATCAGCAGAGCGGGGAAGACGTTGTGATCCTCCTCGGGCAAATGCCTGCCCACCTGTTCACCCAGATCGCACAGCTGCTCATACGCGGTCCTGGCGTTTGAGCTGATGCGCAGGTGTTCCTCGGTGAGGAGCGCGCGCAGGTCGTCGACCATCTGGCGCAGGTCCGAATGGGTATTGCGGTAGCCGTCTAAGATTTGCATGGATCATCCTTCTGGTTGTGAATTGACCGGGCTGCGCCGCAAAGACCGAACCTCCGGCACGGCCCCGTGGCCGCCGCGCCTGTAGCATGCTGCCATCAGTCTTTGCGCGACCACGTCCGCGGATACCGGCTTCACGCGAAGCCAACTTGGCGTCACAACACTTTTCTTATTTTAGTGAGACCTATACACGTCTCATCTAAGATTTTCGCTCAGGACCCTAGCGTAACCGGCCGACGTCGATATGCTATCGTCCATATGCTCGACGAGACCCTCTCCACCGAACAACTCGCCGAGCTGCGTGCCGCCCACCGGCGTACGCGCG
>JADNEJ010000431.1 GCA_016292295.1 Candidatus Thiodictyon intracellulare | reverse complement strand
GCCGTTCTTGATCGATACTTCGATGTTCCCCAGCGGGCGCACAACAAATGGCGCCGGCGGGCAGTATGGCCGGGCCCCACGGCTTCCGAACATGCTCCACACAGGGACGTAGCTGGGCTGATTCCAATTGCTTAGGGCGATCGTGTCTCTGACCGAGACTAGGATCTCGTCCTCTTGGGTCAACGGGTTCAGATCGCTGATCGGACCAAGCGTTTCGTTCAGCATCCGGCAATAGAGCGAATCGACAAAAAAGAACTTTTTTCCAGTGATGGGGATCTGAATGCTGTCGCCGGCGTTGACGGCCAAGGGGCTGCCGGCCGTATAGGTGAAACGGCCGGTATAGGTCGCGTAGTAGCCGCCATACTGGCGCAGCTGGAAATCACGCGAACCGATGGGGACAGCGGCCGCCATGCCAGGGCGCAGCAACTGGCAATGGGCCGTTACATACCAGGGCGATCGGCCCGTTGGAGCGGCGCCAGCGCCCACCCAACCTAAATAGGGGTAGAGGCGCGCGCCTGATTCAACGGTGCGCGGCCAAGAGATATAAGCCGGATTGCCGGCTTTACCGCAAATATGTTCGATGGGCGCGCCGATGATCGTGGACTGATTGCTCTGGCGAAACTGGTTTTCGGCCGTGTTCTGATCTTGGATCTGGATATTGACCGGCGTGTTAGTGGCCAGGCCACCGGCGGCCGCAACGCCGGCCAAAGCTGAATAGCCATAGATGCCCCAATCGCCGCCTTTGGGGAATTGCAGGGGCGCCTGGGCCTGGCTGGTCAGGACCAGGGTATTAGGAAGCGCTCCGTTCAGATCCTGCAGGGGGAAAGCAAAAAGCCTCCCCTCTCCATAAAAAATATCTTCTTTTTGCGCCACGTTTCGCCCCCAAGTGTTTAGTGCCTAGTGCCGCCGACAAGGTTTCCCTGGCGGGCGGCCCTTGAAACTAAAATGCCTGTGAGTCACGGATCCGGCGCGCCAGGCGCGCCCCAGGGTCACTTGCCAGAGCGTCCCGCCGGCAGCTACGGCCGTGGGACACTCTGGCAAAGTGCCTTAGATTCCCCAGATCCGCATGCCTTTAAGATCGGCGCGTAAGAACACCGTCGGCGCCAACGTAGCAGCCGGCTTGTAGCTGAAATTGGCTGTCAGCAGTGAATTCCCGAAAACGCCGGTCATGGTGATGGTGCTGTTTTTTTCGATGTAGAAGGGGCCTTCGTTGAAATAATTCCGGAAGTTGCCGGCATCAGGCGCGCCGTTGCTGGCTGATTGCATGGACGCGCCGGTGGTTAGCGCCGCGCTCGTGCCGAATGCGCCAAAGCCGACGACGCCGCCAGCAGCTGGCGCGTCGATCATGGTCAGCTTGTCAACGTCCGTGTCGTTCAAGGTCAGCTGGGCAAAGGTGTCCAACAGCAGGGCCTGTTTCAACGTCGGCCATTGCGCCATGTCGTTGGCGGCGCCGACGGTGCCGGGCGTCCCTTGCACGTTCTGCCAGTCCATGGCCAGGCCGTGGACGAACATATCGTAAGGATTGTTGTTCGGGCTGTCGATATTGGTATCGGCCGGCGTCGGCTTGTAAGGCGGCGACGTGGCCACGCCATTGACGGCGTTGACGGCCGGGCCTTTGGCCGCATAGTTGAACAAGGTCCAGGGCTTGGACGCCAAATCAGCATCCAGATAGACCGGAACGCGGGAATAGAGATCCCAGAGCTGGACGCGCTTGATCTTGAGCGTGCCGGGCCCGATGGCGTTCTGTAAAAAGGCAAGCAATGTTTCGTTCATCAGTCACACTCCGTGCGGTTGTGGCCAATAGTAGGCCGGATTTTAGGCCGTTCTAGCGGCCGACGTGTTCTGCTTGGTAGCCGCGTAGTCCTGATCGACGAACCTGGTCGTTAGGGTGCATGGGGCCGACCTTCCAAGCGCCCTTGGGGCCAGCATCGGCCGCGGCGCCCATCGTATAGCCGGCCATCTGCCGCTGTTCGATATAGCCCTGTAGGCGGGTCGTGTAGCCTTTTATGCCGAGATTTGCGATCGGCTGAAAGCCCTTATTGACAAAGGCATCGATCGTGCCCGGCTGGCCTGGCACGGTCTGGCCATATTGCTGCGTTGTCTGGATCAGGCCGGCCGCCAGCACCATTTCACCGATCTTTTCAGTCCAATAGTTGGCCGGCAGCAACGCAGCAACGCCGGCCAGGGCCAGCGTCACCATGGGCGTGCGGGCATAGTTGGGCAGGCCAACGGGCGCGACATTCTTGGCAGCGCTATCCAGAGCCCAGACTAGCTTGGTCGCCGGATAAAGGACAACGGCCGTTGCGGCGCCGCCTTTGGCGATCTCTCCAAATTTGTGCATGTATCCTTTTTTCCGATCCTTGCTCATGATGCCCCCTTACTTCGAGAAAAATTGTGCCGCGGCTTTCCGCGTTTTTCTTGAATCTTGAACTTCAACGTAGGCCCACACTCCTAGGCCGATGACGGCCCCCCAGAGCAAGAGACTAGAAGCGCCCCCAGCTGCCTTAACTGTGCCCTGCATGGTCTGTGAAAAGGTCGATAAAATGCCAGGATTAGCTTGATTAACAGCCGCGTCTGTCTGCGCCTTTAAAACTGCCGCCTGAGCTGCAACCTGTTGCGCTGTCAAGGCAGCCTGCGCCTGGGCCTGTTCGTATGCTGTAGCCTGATCTTGTGTCAGGCCCCATAAATTGGGATTGAGCGACCAGACCCCCATGCCGCCGCGCAACGATGATTGCCGCATCCGCTGCATTTATTTTTTCTTCTTTGACGCTTGATAGAGGCCATACCCGGCGCCGGCCACGACCAGGCCGCCCAGGCCGTACAAGATATAGGTGCCGGTTTTGCTGGCAGGTGCAGCGGCAGCCGTTGCTGGCTGTGCCGCGGGTGTTACCGGCGTTGGGTAGATCATTTGAGGGGCGCCAGCTACCGGCGGAGGTGATGCCGCGTGCGGATCCAAGATGTTCGCCGCGGCATTGATGATCGATCCAGCGGGAACGCCGGTTATGATGGTGCTGGCCACATCGATCGCCGGCGCAACCGCTGTTTGCCATACCGGCGAATAGGTAGGATTCAAGTTGATCCCGACACTACTGGCAATATCCGTGAACCAGGATCCCATGCCGCCGCCGCGCAACGATGATTGTCGCATTGTCGATCTCATTTTGTTTCTCCCACTGCAACGCCGATCGCAAAAACCGATCCTAGTATCAGCGCACTACTAAAGATCACGGCCGGGCCGTAATCTTCCATGAAAACTTGTATTGCTACCTGTTCAGCTGCTGCGCGTGCCGCGGGCTGCGAAACTCCCGCTTGCAACAATGCCGCGATCGCCTGCTGTTGCTCATCAGGCGTCACGGGTAATACGTTCTTTTGATGTTCTCGGCTACGCGCTTCCCATCAGCCACGGCATTTTTTTTCATAAAATAGCCATGACTAGCAGCGTGCAAATAGCCTTTTTCGTTGCGAACTTCGTAGCCGTAAACTGGGCGGCCGTTTTTAATGGCCTCTTTTATTTTAACCTTTACCCGCATTTTTCCTCCGTCGCCGGCGAAAAGCCCAGATCCCTAGTCCGACGGCCGCCAGGCCAACGGCGATTCCCAACGGGGATCCTGCAGCTGCTTTGATCGCCGCCAGCTGGGGCGTATCCAGGCCGGCCGCAACGGCCGCCGTCACTTGCGCCGTGGTATTCCCGATCGCTTCGACGGCCGCCGTCATCGATGGAAAGAGGCCTTGTTTGACCGGATCATCGTCAAAGTGCCAGGGCTCCGTACCGTTGGCCGTGTAGACCCGATTAGTGAAGCCATGCCGGCGGGCCATGGCGACCAGGTCGTTGTAATCGTAGTCTGACCAGGTCGCAGCCATTGCATCGAGATCAAGATCAACAGCGCGGCCGGCCTGGTGCGTTGAAGAGTCTACCGCGGCCGACGTGGCTGTTGCGTTCTGCGCGATCCACTGCGCGTCAGCTGGGCTTCTAAACATCGCCCGCGTATAGTCGCCCTGGCCTGCAGCCGGTGGGGAGATCAAGAGTTCCCAGCCGCGGCCGACAGCCTCTGCGCGCCAGGCCGCCCATTCTTGCGCGGCATCTTGGGCCATCAGAGCATTGAGCGGATTTGCTGGAACTGTCTGACCCTGCGCGTTTCGGTAATACGCTTCGACCCGTACAAGGTTTTCCATGGATGCCGCCTAGGCAACGTCGATCGTTTCGCGGTGCCCATGGATGGGGAATTCATTTCCGAACTGTAAATAAATGTTGGTTGCCATAGCGACAACATCGCGCGTCGGCGTAGTTTCTAGCGGAATCCAGATCGGCTCCTGCTCTTCCTGCTTGGTCGCGTCGAGTCTAAGCCAGACATGACCGGGATAATCTTTTTCTGGATTTGCATTGGGATCTTCCCAAGCAAAGACCAGCTGGACCGGAAAACCGATCGAACGCGCCAGGGCAGCCAAGGCGACAACGCGATTGTTGCAATCGGCTGCCTGATTGCGGAGAGTCAGCAACGGCCATTGGAATACATCTTCGTTCATTGGATCGCCAACGTATTTGATGGCGTCGCGGAAATAGTTGAAGAGCAACCGCGCTTCATTCATGTAAAAGCCTGACGCAGCTGGCTTGATGATCTCAATTGCTTTGGCGCGCAGCTCTGGATCTCGGCTAGCCTCTTGGATGATCTCGACCATGCGCTTGGCCGTGGCCGGGAAATCCCGCCAGACGGTGGGCGTAGCTGTGACCGCAGCCGGCTCCGTCACGTTTGGACCCCTTCCCTTTCCTTGATAACGTCGATCAAAGTGGCCAGGCAATCGCGATGACGTTGGCTAGGGCATAGGGCGGGCTGCATCCCGATAAAATGGCTGACCAGTGTTTCGGTTGGATAGGAACGCAGCCCATCGCGCAATTTAAGCCATGCCGGCGACGCTTGCGGATCCATCCAACGGGCGCGGATCTCTTCGGCAGTCTTAAAGACCGAGGATCCAGGCGCGCCGGCGATCAAGCCCTCCATTTCTTTTTTAACAAATTCGATCAGTTCAAAGGACATGATGTCATCCTGAAATTGTAGCCACTCTTCTTCGGTTCCATAGTCTGCGCGCGTCGGCTGATACGCCGTCAAAGGTTCGGGCCAGCTGCTGGATCGGACAGCAACGGCCGTCGCGGTCACTGCCGGCCGCGGTGCCTGACGCTTAGTGTGGGCCCATCCGCTATTCTCTTGGGCTGCTGGGGGAGGTTGGGGCGGCGCAGAAGGCGCGGGCTTCTTAGTTTGAGCATAGCCGGCATTGCTTTGATCGATGACGAAAGGTCGATCAACGGCGCCCGCGGCAGCTGGCCGGCTGGCCGTGGCTTGGCTTGTGCGTTCCCAAGCGTTAAAGCCCCGCGTTGCAAGATCAGTCAGGCTTGAAATCAGTTTCTCGCCCATGGGGGTGATCTTGCCGTCGCTGGTTTCTGCCTGTAGGCCGGACAGCGTTGCTTTCATCGTTTTAAAAAGTTCCAAGCTTTCTTGCATCTGCTGCGCCGGGCTTAAGTTGGCGCCTGCGAAGTTGGGCGCCGGCGCCGGCATCAATTTTTTAAAGGCATCGAACATTTCTAGGATCTCGGCCGTCGCGCTCTTCTTGCCGGCCATGCCTCCGCCGTCGCCGTTCATCATCCGTTCAAAGCGCAGATCAAGTTCTGCCAAACGGCGCTCAATTTGCTTTTGGGTTTCTTCTCGCTGGAATTCTGTGCGGGCCTCTGCTTTGGCCTTTTGAAAAATTTCTTCTCGTGACAAATTGCCCAAGCCTGTCGCAGAAACCGATGGGCCGCCGGCTGCGCGGTCTAGCGTTGCATCCTCTAATTCAAGCTCGTGCGGATCTTTGGCAAATTGTTTTTTGACGGGGTAGGCGCTGGGATGAAGGATCGCGCGCACGATCTTTCCGGTTTCGGTCTCGGTTGCGCGCTCTAATTCGTGCAGCTCATAAACGCCGCCGCCGAATCGCGCGCCCAAGATAGCATCTTGGGTGCTATGGATCGTTCCCAAGGTTGCCTTTTGTCCGGATGCATAGACGCGCACGACCTTGAAAAGACGATCGCCGCGTTGCGCTGCCTCTTGGGCTAAGAATGCGTTGGTTTCCAGGGTGCGCTTAAGCTTCGCAGCAGCTGCCGCTGTTGCGCGCTCTTCTCTCCCTGTCATTCGACCACTTCCGGCGCCGCCCATCCGTGCCCCCTTTGGTCGCTACATTCGACCAAGGGAATTTTACGCTTTCACAGGCGCTGCGTCTATAGGGGGGGGGGGGGCGTAATTATGCGGGTTTGCTCTACCTTCAAAAATATTTTAAAAAGTTTTGGCGGGCGGGGGGCTTCGATCGCTTGGCTGGTGGTTTTGCGGCGCGCAGCAGAGCAAAGCCGCCGGCCAAGCGATCGAAGTCACGCGGCCGCCAAAACGAAACGTAAAGGGCTAAAAAACTTTCGCCGCATAGTCAGTATATTTATTTAAGGTTTTGACGGTGGGGCCGTGGCCTAAAAGTCAGCGTTGTTACAATCTTTTTGACAATAAGGCCGCCGCCAGTTTGGCAGTAAAGCAGCTGACGGGTTAGGACTATGAGTCAAGCGTTGTTGTGCCGGCAGGCGAAAAATCTAGCTATCTATTTAAATCGGCGTCACAACGGATACAGAAACAGCCGCGAACAGTGTCTCTGACCTGGGCTGCCGGGCCGGTCGCGTCGCAAATCTCGCATTCCTTGACTGTCTCTGGCTTCAAAACCTTCCCCAAGGCAGTGATCCAAACCGACGTATTACAGGAAAAGCCATCGGCGGCCGCCAACGACCGTGCGCCGGGCAGGGAACCGGCCCGGCGCAGGTATTTTTGGCACTGTGCCCAGCGTTGGACCTGGCCGGGCTGGGGCGCCCTAGAGGGCATTAATATAGGCCAGCGCCTGATTGTAATCGCTCGTGAAGGTTGCCCACTTGCTGGCATCGTTCACATCGTAGTTGTTGAACTTTAGAATTCCGTTTGAGTCCCACATAAAATGGTAAAACGTCTCATAGCCGGTCTGATTTTCCGCGGCCAAGTTGCGGCCCTGGGTCAGGGTGCTGTTGGGAATAATCGACTCCGTCGCGCTGACGTCGGTGACGTATGCCGGCGAAACGGCAAAGCCCTTGGCCGTCAAAAGGGCGTGCAATTTGTCCGTCATCGCCTTGGCTGCCTGCAGCTTGGTCAGGCTGGGATCTTCGTAAGGCTCAAAGGGCGCTGCCGCGGCTTTGGCGTGCTGGCTCAAGCCGACAAGAGCCAGGCCGGCGACCGCGGCACCGCCGATAATCAGCGGCCAGTTGCTGTGAGATTTTTTGCCCATGATACTGCCCCCAGGTTTTTCCTAGACGTAGCCCCCAGGGGGCCCCACGTCCTAGGCTCTTGAAGATTTTAAAAAGATTCTCGCCAAAAACATACCCCTTAATTATTTACAAGCGCTCTGACGTTCAAAGTGGGCAATAAACCGAGGGTTTCCAAAACATTTTCTTTTTTCTCGTTCACCAAAAGCAGGTAGTCTTCTAAATCGTCATTGGGGAAAAAAAGCCGGCGCAGCAGCACCGGATCCCGACGGCCCTGGCGCCAGGCGCGGCCGCCCGTCTGGGTGAAAACCGTCGGATCCCAACCCATAGAAACGTAGTTGACCCGATCAACCATCTGCATGTTTAGAGCGCTACGCAGGGCGCCGGACGTCGCGAAGATCGGGCAGCCGTCGGCCGCGTCCAAGCTTTCGATCGTCTCGGCCCGGTTGGCGGCCGTATCCCCACCGATGACCAGGCCAGAGCCCTTGAACTGTTTGTGAAGGGCTAAAGCCGTCTCTCGAAATTCGCAGAAGGTCAGGCTTTTAGCGCCGGCCGCCAGGTCGCCGGAGACGCATTCGATGGCCGCCGGCAACTTGGCCAGCTCTAGCAGCCGGCGCAGAGTGACGAACTTGGCCAAAGGCGGCGCCGTCCGGCCCTGGGTCCGACGATACCAAGCGGAAAAATCTTGGGCGGCTAGCCGATAGCCCTGACCCTGGATGCCGGCCGCGCGGTCGGCCGGTTGGTTGAAAAATACCGGCTGGGGCATCCTGAAACCAAAATCGGCGTACGTCCGGCGAATCATCACCTGTTGCAGGACGGCCGCCAGCTCGTGCAAATTCGAAGATCCGCGAACATCCAGCCCGTTGAAGCCGTCGAGGGAAGGATCCGTATAGTAGAAAAGCAGCTCTTGGTATTGGTCCCAGGTGTAAACACCCATCAGCAACAACGGCGACAGCAGATCCACCGGCCCGTTGTGAACCGGCGTCGCCGTCGCCGGAACGACTCTCTTGGGGCCGTGCGGGGAAGGGACCGTACAAATTGAATAGAGAATTTGGAATAGATCCGTTTCGACGTTGCGGGCTTCGTCGCTTTCATCAATGCCGATAAACCGGGCGGCCACGCCGGCGCGCATGTAATTGCCGGCTGCCTCGTGGTGGCAGAGGGTAAAATTAGTGAAGCCCGGTGCCCAAATGGCCAATTCTTTGCGCCAGTTGTCGAGGGCGTCCCGCCTGGTGGTGAACCACCAGGGGCCATCGGGTGCTGCCAGCTGGGCAGCCAAGATCATGGCGGCCGTCTTTCCACCGCCAGCCTCATAAGCTAAAAGTGTGCCGCGGGCGCGGGACATGCGCCGGGCATCAGCGCTCTGATACCAGTGGGGGCTAGGCAAGGCAGGATCCAGCGACCTGGTCGATCTTGGCCAGCCATGCGGCCGCTCCACCATTGGGAAGCGCGGCCGCGGTCGCCAACAGATCCGCCCTGGGGACCATGGTTTCTTCCGAGTGACCGCAAGCGCAGCGAATTTGAATCACTACCGCGGCCGCGGTGAAGGTCTCGACCTGGTCAGCGGCGCTATGATCGCAAGGTTTTGGACCAGTGGCTGCGATCGTTGCCGCCGGCCGGGTGATGGCGGGCAGATATTCGTTCCAATTTTTTGCCAAGGCCTGCAGCGGAAGGCGGTTCTTCGACCAAAAACTATGACAGCTAAAATTTTGAAGGGTGCCAGCCAACAGATCGACTCCGACGGCCGCGGTGATGGTTGCTGCAAGCTGTAAATTTACGATGGTCCATGCCCAGGTGCGCCCTGGGTTTGACTTCTCCCACACTGCCGGCCATAGCTGCCAGGCTTCTAAATTTTTTATAGCGTCAGCTGAAGAGGGAAGGGGCCTTATCTCTCTTTCGTTGCTTAAGTTCTCTGTTTGACTATATACGAGGGGCTGGCCAGCCCTATTTACCGTGTCGGCTGGCCAGGCCTGGCTAGTCAACACTTTTTTTGGATCTCTAGCAGCTGGCCTTGACGGTTCAAATGTCACTATGCTAGTGTCATTTTGGGACAATCTAGTGTTTGTTTCTCCTACTTTAGGCCCAAAAAAAACATTTTTTTCAAAAACAACAACAGCGCCAGGCGCGGCCGATTGATCCGAAATAGGGTCCACCGGGTCTAGTTTGCCGGCAAATTGAACCGATGGCGCGCCCAGGGCGGCCGCCGGCGCCGGCATTGGCGCCCCCCCTTGCCGGATATTGCCCATGGGGCCCCCTGGCTCGTGCATCCTGCAGGTGCCAGCGACCAGGGCCGCCAGGCGCTGGCCCAGGGCGAGGGCCTCCGGTGTGCATCCCACGGCCGCGATCGCGGAAGAAATCGCAGCCTCTAGCATGGCGCCCACTTGGGCCGGAACGGCGCCAGGATCCTGGCCATCAGGCGTGCCGGCGGCCGCGGCCGCGGCCGGCGCCAGCTTTGGCACGTCATCCAGAGGCACAACCTGACCGTTGGAAAGCTGGCAATGCCCGGCCGGGATCACGCCGGCGCCAGGAATCGCGGGCTTCCAGCTCATCAGGTTGACGGGGAAAGGGACCAGTTGGATTTGAGCGGCTAAAAGGGGATCTTCAACGCGGCAATAAAGGGGGATCTTCAAAAAGTAGTAGTTGGGGGCATGCGCGCCGCGGCCGCCGCGCACATCGAGAAAGCCAGCTTGGACCAGCTCGACCAGGGCAGCGATCACGGTCTTGGTGCTGGCTTCGGCAAAGCCCATGCGCCTGGCTATCGTGGGCAGGTGCGGATAGATGACATTTTTGCCAAAACCATCAAGGACGGCCAGGCAAAGGCGGGCGTTAGGGGAAAGTTTGGTGCGGTCTAAGACCGGGACGGGAAGGACGCCAAAATTGAACGAAATACCTGCATTCAACAACATCAGGCATACCCCTAGAAGGGCGCCCGCGGAAGGCCGCGGGCGCGCGTAAGTGGTTGAAAAACTCACGCCAGGGGGGTATACTTCAGCCGTTGTCATCGTACGGCGTCAGGTGTGGCTGTGGCGGCCCCTCTGGCACAAAAAGGCGGGCTCCTCGAAAGAGGGGCCCGCCTTTTTTTAGTGCAGCTGTCCTCGGCGCATGCGGCGCGGAATTACGATCCGCCGCTTGCTCCTAAGCAGGGTTGTTTCTTTTAGGTATTCGTAAGCTGCCTTGCACATGACCAGGGCCAGCTGCTGGGCTCCTGTCAGCTCGACCAATGGGCTGGCCTTGCCGAATAGAGCTGCGTTGACCGTGTCATCGGAACATTTGGCATCGATGTTATCGTTGCCAGTGTCCGTTATGATGATCCGAACTTCCGGCATCGGCCTAAGCCGGCTTCTTCATGGATGCAACCAGGCTCTGGACAGCCTGCAGCGCTTGGGTAGCAGCCGTGGCAGCGTCGGCCGCGGCCTGGGCTGACGTGGCCGCGCGATCAGCGGATTTAGCAGCGCCCTTGGCCGCTTCGGCGCCGGCGCCGGCAACCGTTGACATGACATCGACAGCGTCACCGATCTTTTTCAGGCTGGCAGTGACGGCTTTGGCCATTGCCACATTGTCAGCGGATCCAGCTGCAGCGCCTGCCGAACTGTCAGGGTTCTGAAAGCCAGCCTGGTAGGCGTAGAAGAGCATGTGAGAGCCGAAAAAGTCGGAGGCTTCCAGCATTTCGGTTTTCTCGAAATCCGTCTCGCCGTTGGCATGATCGCGGCCGAACTGCATAGCCTGGTTCTCCGTCCATTGCTCGATCTCTTGCTTGTTCAATTTCTGACGCTTTGCCATGGTGCCCCCTTGATGATGGCCGTCAACGGCCAAGATTGGTTTAGTTGCGGTGTTCGTGTTGATAGGCCTTAAGAACGACCAGTTTTTTCTGCCTGGCTATCAGGCCTAACCCATAACCTTGCAAGTATGAAGCGAAACAAACCCAATCGATAAAGTTTGAACGCGGGACCTGGTCACGGGCTGCCAGGCCATGCGCTAGGCCATAGCCGGCCGCGGTGCCGGGATCAACGAAAGGCCCCGCGGTGATGTCTACGCCTTCAAAAGGACTATTGGGCATATAGTCCCCCTGCCAAACTGTCCCCAACCAGGTCGCCCAGGGCTGACTGCAAGGCACTTGCCAGCGTGGCATGCCGGGCGCGCCGGCCGCTGAGGTAAACGTCCTGCCCAATAGTTAGCTTTTCATGTCTGGACATGGCGGCCGCCTCCTACAAATTTCCCAGGTCGGCGCCCTTGTCCGTCGCAGCGATGGCCAATTCGAGGCCTAAAGCTTTGAGGATGGGCGCCAGCACCTGGAAAGAGGGCCAGCGGTCGCCTGCTTCTACTCTATAGATCGTGGATGGTGACAGGCGGAGGCGACCTGCCAAGCCCACGGATCCGAACTTGTCCAAGCCGTCCGGCGTAGTGTGGGCCAGCTGCGCCCGCCGGCGCGCGATCACCCGGCCAAGCGCTTTGTGGTCATTCAGCCCCACGATGACGGACACGGCCGGCAGTGCCTTGATTGCCAGCCCCTTTTTTTTCGTAGTCATACTGACTCCGTAGCAGCTTTGCCTATAAGGCGCGCCGGCCAGCTGCCTGGCCTGCCCGCCTGGCTAATGCCAGCCTGGCTAAATACCAGGCCCAGCAATTCGCCAGATAGGCAATTATGCTAGCTGCCGGCCGCCGGCGTCAAGGCTTTCCCGCGGGCGCCGGCCTGGTCTGGCCAGCTCGATCGGCCGCGCGCTCCGCCCGGTCAGCGGCCGCCTGGGCCCGCGCGGCCGCGTCCTTAGCCTGGTCTACCAGGTTGATCCACAGGCAACCGGGTAAAAAGGTCATCAAAAGGCAGATAAAAATGGCCCGTTTCATGCCTAATCCCTCACAGCGATCAGATCAACAATTTCGTCATGCTGAACTTGGACGTAATAGACCTTTTTGGGCTCCTGCGCGCTTTTAAGGGCATCGTTTCCCAAGGAAAGCGCCGTAGCCGGCAAACCGGGCTTTGTCTCCCCTAAAGCCCGATTAGAGCGATTCGGCATATTTGCGTCATTCAGCATGTTCTATCCTCCCCAGCTTTCATTCTGAAAAAGAGATGGCTACGGCATCGACGGTGCCGCCAGCGACGCCGGTAGTTTTTTGGAACAAAAAAACAGCATCACTTATAGGAAAGAAAAGTGAGCCGAAACCCGCTGGCGTTGCTGCCGTCCCACCAATTGCCGCCCCAGATCCAGTGGCGCTGCTAGTTGGCGAGAATGCAAGCCATATTTCTGACGGCGTTGCTGCAGCACTGACAAAGCCACCTGTGGTGGCTTTGTCACCGCTAGTAATTCCGGCCAGAACTTTTTTATAGCGAATTGAATAGGTATCGATGCCAGCCGGCGTGAACTGGACCACCATTTCGCAAAACTTTGGTTGAAAGTTTGCCGGGAAAAAGCTGGCCAGGGCCGGCGTAGTGAAAAGAACAGCCGCGGCCGCTCCATATGCGAGCGGCAGAACTAGGCCAAGGTCAGCGGCCGACAGCGTAATTTTACGATTTCCCACGCTCTGGGTGACTGCAACTGCCATGACTTAAAATCCTCTCTGAACGATCATTGAGGAATCAGGAAATAGGTGATCTGCCAGGAGGCCACCGCGGCCGCAAGGGAAAGATTCAGATAAAGCCCTTCCCCAACCACCGTTATGAATAGGCCGGCGGGATTGTCTTGCTGCCGCCTGGTGGAATTATAGGTGGTAGCGCTGATCCTGGCGCCGGGCGTATCGCTCTTGAAGAACAGATCCACAACCGATCCATCGAGATCAACCACGACGCTGACGATTTTAAACTTGAAGCCGGCCACAGGGGCAAGGATCAAATTGTCACCAGCAATAAGAGCGCCCTGGGCCGACGCAAAGACAGACGGAAAATCCACAACAACATAGGTCGGAGTCGTTGGACTGTTCGGATTTCCGTTGGCGTCTAGTGGCGTGACCGCCTTGCCATGATATTGCGGCGCAATTGCCATCTAGTCACCGCTCAAAAGAAATTGCCAGGCAGTCAGCGTCATAATCGCGCTCGTTTGGTTGTCGATTCTGAACTTTATATAGGCTGAATTCGTGGCAAAAGTCGGATTCATAGCATTGCCGCCGCTATTGATCACGGGCGGCGCCCCGCCCTGCTCAAGCATCCAGTTGCCCGGCTCTGTGTTATCGAACCAAGAGACGTGGCAAGTTTCCGTTCCAGCTCCGCCCATCCCCAGCAGTGGCGTGACGGGCTGAAAAAGTGACCCTGGAAGTGGCTGACCATCAGATCCATAGGGCTGGGCCTGGATTTGAAAGCTGCCGCCCCCCAGGATCGGGGTAAAGGTCATAGCCATCAGCCCGCGGGTATAGCCATCCACGCCCCAGGGAATCAATACATCCAGCTGCGCCCCTGCAGCGATCGCCAGCGGAAGATTGACATTACTGACGGCCGTATAATTGGTCTGTTCGTAGGCGCGGCCGCCGTTGGGATTTTGCTTTGGCCAAGTCACGCGCGCGCCTCTATGTGACCAGCCGGATGGATCCGGCGATAAAGTTGGTCGATGCCGGCGTTGTGATATTCCGGGCAATGATGTAAAGGTTGCAGCCCGCCGGCAGGTCAACGGGCGCCATTATTTGAGCGTTGGCATGCCGATTGGTCGTGTTGGGCTTGCTCAAAAATGGCCCGTACTGGTAGACCAATTGCGCGTTGGTCACGTCAGTAGTAAGGCCGCCCCAGGTGCCAGCGCCTTTATCGCTATTGTTCAGGTCGCGGTAGACCTCGATCATAAAAAAATCAGAGCCTGGATTAGTGCCAGAGCGCAGAAAAAGCGAAAAGGTGAGGCGCCGGCGGCCGTCCACAATCGACCAAGTCGTTGCGTCGCCGGCGACAGCTGCGTCGTTGGTTCGCCGGCTTTTTTCGGTATTCTTGAAGCCGTTTGCCTGCTGATCGGCCGCATTGGGGCCGCTGTTATAATAGCCGGTCACTTCTGGATTGGGAAAGGCAGGCACATCAAGGACGCCGCCAACGTTGGCAAATTGATTGGAAGGATCGCTGCCTAATCCACCGTGGATCAGTGACAGATAGTCAGCACCTTTCAACGCCGCGGCCGTGGCCTGGGGAATGCCCGCCAGGTACATAGTCCCAACAAATGTGCGCGCATAATGGATCCCAGCGGTGCCAGTGAAGCCAGTTGGATCACCGGGGACGCTTAATTCTTTGAGGCCGCGATCTGAAGTTGTAGATACAACTTTAGTTATCGAGACTGGAATGCTCACGATGCAGGCTCCAGATTGCCGAAAAGGGTCGCGGATATGAAGTCACTGGCAGGGATGCCGGCGGCCGCGCTGACAACGATCGCGATCTCATCCCCTGGCACCGCCAGGATCTGGGTTGATTTGTCTGTCCCCAGCATCACCTGCCGATTATTTTTCACCGGCCGGCCGAAAACCAGGCCCTGCTGCCCTTTGTTCAGAATATCCTGCCCATTCACAAAGAGCCGCCAGGCATAATTCAGCTCATTGGTCGTATCTGGGAAGAGATCAAAGGCGTAGGCCGCGATCCAAAGCTGATAGCCATTCGGAACGATGAAGGAAAGCACGGTTGCCGGCGCCGCCGCGATCGTTGGCACGCCGATTTGACCGCGCGGGGCAAAAGGTGTCACCGTGGATCCGGTGATCGGCGCCTCATCTTCGACTTGTCTAAAGACTGAATCAATGAAGGCCGGCAAATACTCCGCGGCGATCGCCCGGTTGGCGCCAGGGCTTGTGCGCGGATATTTGAAGGCCGAGACGCATTGAGATTTTAAAATATCGGCCGAGATTCTTTTCGGGAAAGGCTCTTGCCGAAATAAAATCCTCTCTATGTCGTCTTTGGTCAGGTCAGCCGGGACTATGACCATGCTTTCGCGGTTGGTCTTGCCCGTATCGTTTTGAGTGCTGAACCCTTGAATATCTGCCATGGCCTTTATTGCCCCATGTTTAGAATGCTGCCTTGCCGCAAAATGCTATCCGGCAGCTCGACCAGAACGCCGCCGAAAGTGAACTCTAAAATATAGGTGATCGGCGTCGTGGGGCCGTTCTTGATCGATACTTCGATGTTCCCCAGCGGGCGCACAACAAATGGCGCC
>JADNEJ010000087.1 GCA_016292295.1 Candidatus Thiodictyon intracellulare | reverse complement strand
CCGTCCAAGGGCCTCAGGCGGTGGCGCCGGTCGCTAAGTCCGACAGGCTGCTAGGCCCCGAGTCCCCCCGCAACCATTTAGAATGGTCGGCATCCTGGCTTCCAACCCCGTGCAACGCCCCCTTCACCCGGTACCCAGACCCGCAAGACTATGCCCATAAACACTTATCACAGATTCCTGACCTGGGTCGGCATCGTCGGCGCGGCCACGACCTTCGTGGGCGCCACCCTGGCAGAGCCGCCACCGGGTGCCGCGCCCGCGACGGTGCCGGTACTCGCACCCGTGGCGACGCTCGCATCCGCGACCGCGTCTGCCGACGCCTTGCCCCTCGACGACCTGCGCACCTTCGCCGAGGTCTACGAACGCATCAAGGATGATTATGTCGAGGGCGTGAAGGACAAGATCCTGTTGGAGAGCGCCATTCGCGGCATGCTCTCGGGGCTGGATCCACACTCCTCCTATCTCGATAAAGACGAATATCGGGAGATCCAGGTGGGTACCACCGGCGAGTTCGGCGGCCTCGGCATCGAGGTCGGGATCGACGACGGGTTCGTGAAGGTCATCTCGCCGATCGACGACACTCCGGCCCAGCGCGCCGGACTCCAGGCCGGGGACCTGATCACCCACATCGATGACAAGCCGGTCAAGGGTCTCGCCCTCAATGAAGCGGTCAACCTGATGCGCGGCAAGCCAGGCACCGAGATCCGCCTCACCATCATGCGCGGCACCGAGGGCCGACCCCTGGAGGTGAAGGTGCTGCGCGAGATCATCCATGTGGCAAGCGTCAAGAGCCGCACCCTGGAACCCGGCTTCGGCTATGTGCGCCTCACCCACTTCCAGGCGCGCACCACCGAGGACATGCGCACCGCGATCGAGGCATTGAAGAAGGAAAACAATCGTGAGATCAAGGGCCTGATCCTTGATCTTCGCAACAATCCCGGGGGGGTGTTGAACGCGGCGGTGGGGGTCAGCGACGCCTTCATCACCGATGGGTTGATCATGTATACCCAGGGTCGACAGCCGGATTCCAAGCTCCAGTTCAAGGCCGGTCCGGACGACGTGCTTGGCGGCGCCCCCCTGGTGGTCCTGGTCAATGGGGGCAGCGCCTCGGCCTCGGAGATCGTAGCGGGGGCGCTGCAGGACCACAAGCGGGCCCTGATTATGGGGACACAGACCTTCGGCAAGGGATCTGTCCAGACCATAGTCCCGATCGACGACACCACCGCGCTCAAGCTGACCACCGCGCGCTATTACACGCCCTCCGGGCGCTCCATCCAGGCTCAGGGCATAGCCCCGGACGTCGTGCTGGAGCGCGGGGAGTTCAAACCCAACCAGGAGCCGGAGGTCGGGCCGGTGAAGGAGTCGGACCTGAGACGCCACCTGGATGCCCCACCGCCGGCCGGAGACGCGAAGTCCGGCGACGACAAAAAGACCCTGGCGACCGAGGACTTCCAGCTCGGCGAGGCCCTGAACGTGCTCAAGGGGTTGACGATCTTGGGCCGCGCCAAGGGTGACGGCAGCGCCCACTGACCACCCACTATCCCCCAATCGGTCATCATCACAGGAGCGTTTTCATGCCAAAGGCACTGATTTTACTCGCCCAGGGTTGCGAGGAACTGGAGGCGGTCACGGTCATCGACCTGCTACGGCGCGCCCGGGTCGAGGTGGTGGCCGCCGGGCTTGACGATGGCGCGGTGACCGCCTGCCGCGGTACCGTGCTGGTGCCCGACAGCACCCTGGAGGCGCAACTGGGGCAGACCTTCGACCTGGTCGTGTTGCCAGGCGGTCTGCCGGGCGCCCGCCACCTCGAAGAGGACCCGCGGGTCCTGCACCTGCTGCGCTGCCAGGCCGCCGCGGGGCGCCTCATCGCGGCCATCTGTGCCGCCCCGAAGGTCTTGCTCGCGGCGGGTCTGCTCGACGACAAGCGGGCGACGGCCTACCCCGGAAGCCTCACCGCCGCCGATTTTCCTCGACTGACCTTGGTCACTGACTCGGTGGTGGTCGACGGGCGGATCGTGACCTCCCGCGGCCCAGGTACGGCCATGGACTTCGCCCTGTGCCTGATCGAACTGCTGGTGGGTGAGGCGTGCCGCCAGGACGTCGAGTCGCAGCTCGTCCGCTACCAATGACGCCGGCAGTCCCAGTTCCGGTCGCGCAGTATCCAACCGGCCGCGACCCAGAGACCAGCGTGTCATACCCATCATGAGCCGTCCGTCATGACCGCAGACCTGCCTGGACTGGCCGTGCTGCCGGTCGCTTTTCTCCTGAGCTCGGGCGCGACGCGCTGGCTGGCGGACCGCCAGCCCGGGAGCAACGCCCTGCTCGATCACCCCAACGCGCGCTCCCTGCATCGGGTCCCGGTCCCGCGCAGCGGCGGTCTCGCGGTCCTCTTCGGCCTGGTGGCGGCGCTGGCCCTGGGCTGGAGCGACGGGGCGGTTCCGCCCGCGCTGTGGTGGATCGCCGCGGCCGCACTCCCGGTCGCGGTGGTGTCGCTGTTCGACGACTTCGGCCATGTGTCGCGGCGGCTGCGACTCGCGGTCCATGTCGGTGCGGCCCTGCTCTACCTGGCGGGCGGGTACGCCTGGGACTCTCTGACCCTGCCCGGCCTCGACTGGCCCTTGCCGGCGGCGCTCGCCTGCCTGCTCTCGGTGCTTTACGTGGTCTGGATGGTAAATCTGTACAATTTCATGGACGGGATGGACGGCTTCGCCGGCGGCATGGCCCTGTTCGGTTTCGGTGCCCTCGCCCTCCTGGGCTGGCGTGCGGGTGATCCGGCCTTTGCCCTGGCCGCGGCCGGCGTGGCCGCGGCGGCTGCGGGTTTCCTCCTCAGCAACTTCCCCCCGGCCAGGATCTTCCTGGGTGACCTGGGCTCCTCCATCCTTGGTCTGCTGGCCGCGGGGTTTTCGCTGTGGGGTGCGCACGAGCGGCTCTTTCCACTCTGGGTCGCCTGGCTTGCCTTCTCTCCTTTCATTGTTGATGCTACCTGGACTCTGGCCCGGCGGCTTGCCCGGGGGGAGCGGATCTGGGAGGCCCACCGCAGCCACCACTACCAGCGCCTGGTACTCGCCGGCTGGGGTCACTGCCCAACGGTGCTGCGCGCGTACGTCCTGATGGCCGCCGTTGCCGCCGGCGCGGTCGCGGCGCCGGGGTTGGCGCCGCCGCAGCAATGGCTGCTGCTGCTGGCCTGGGCGATCATCTACGCGCTGATCCATGTGCGCGTGCGCCTGGCCGAGCGCCAAGGGTCTGCGAAGTGAGGATGAGTCCGCTGTTCGACCGCCTGTGCTCCCGGACCGCGGCCATGATGCACGACCTGCTGATGGTGCCGCTCGCCTGGCTCCTGGCCTATTGGCTGCGCTTCAACCTGGGGACCATCCCGCCCGACTTTCTCCAGGGGGCCTTGGCGGCCCTGCCCTGGGTGATCCTGATCCAGGGGTCGGTCTACTGGGTGCTGGGCCTCTACCGCGGGGTCTGGCGTTTCGCCTCGCTGCCGGACCTGGTGCGGATCACCAATGCCGCCCTGGCCGGCACGGCCCTGGTACTGGTGGCGCTCTTCGTGATCAACCGCTCCTCTCTGATCCCGCGTTCGGTGCCGGTGCTGTTTTTCGGGCTCCAGGTCGTCCTGCTCGCCGGCCCGCGCCTCTTCTATCGCTGGTTCAAAGACCACCGGCTCAATCTGCGCGCCGGCCAGCGGGTGTTGATCGTGGGCGCCAATCGGGCCGGGGAGAATCTCGCCCGCGACATGCTGCGCGACCCTGAGCACGCCTATTTCCCGGCCGGTTTCGTCGATGACAAGCCGCGGCGCCAGGGCGGCGCGGTCCACGGTGTTCCGATCCTGGGTGCGATCGGCGATATCCCGCGCCTGGTCGCCGTGCGCGACATCGATCTGGTCCTGCTCGCGGTCCCGACCGCCGGAGCGCGGGAGATGCAGCGCTTGGTGGGTCTCTGCGAACAGGCCGGCAAGCCCTTTCGGACCGTTCCCCAACTGGGGAATCTGATGACCGGTCAGGTGAGCATCAGCCAACTGCGCCCCGTCTCCATTGAGGACCTGCTCGGGCGTGACCCCATCACCCTGGACTGGGAGGGCATCCGCGCCGGGCTTGCCGGGCGGGCGATCCTGGTGACCGGAGCCGGGGGCTCGATCGGTTCCGAACTGGTGCGGCAAACCGCCTCCGCGGGGCCTGAGCGCCTAATCCTCGTGGACCATGGCGAGTTCAATCTGTACCAGATCGAGCTGGAGCTGCGCGACAGTCACCCGGGACTCGACTTCTCGCGCTATCTGCTCGACGTGACCGATACGGCGGCCGTCACCGGCCTGTTTCAGACCGAGCGACCCCACACCGTCTTCCACGCCGCGGCCTACAAGCACGTACCGATGTTGGAGAACCAGTTGCGGGCGGCGGTGCGCAACAACGTCATCGGCACCTCGGTGGTCGCCGAGGCCGCCTGCGCCTGGGGCTGTGAGCGCTTTGTGCTGATCTCCACCGACAAGGCGGTCAATCCGGCCAACGTCATGGGGGCGACCAAGCGCGCCGCCGAGGCGCTGTGTCAGACCCTCAACCGTCAACGCGGCGCGCGCGGTGTCGGGACCCGCTTCATTACCGTGCGCTTCGGCAACGTCCTGGGGTCCGCGGGCAGCGTGGTACCGCTGTTCCGGCGCCAGATCGAACGCGGCGGTCCGGTGACCGTGACCCACCCGGAGATCGAGCGCTTCTTTATGACCATCCCCGAAGCCTGCCAGTTGATCATGCAGGCGGCGGTCATCGGCGACGGCGGTGAGGTCTTCGTGCTCGACATGGGCGAGCCGGTGAAGATCCGCTACCTGGCCGAGCAGATGATCCGGCTCTCCGGGCGCGAGCCCGGACGGGAGGTCCCGATTCAGTACGTGGGGTTGCGGCCCGGGGAGAAGCTCTTCGAGGAATTGTTCTACGACTCCGAGGACCTGATCCCCACCAGCCATCCCAAGATCCGCGTCGCCCGGGGTGTCCATGCCGTGCTCGCCGACCATCTTGGGGTCGGGGGTGACTGGCTCGCCGAACTGCGCCGTGCCTGCGAGGACCGCCCGCCCGCGGAGTTGCGGGGCCTGCTGCGGCGCCTGATCCCGGATTGGCGCGATGAGTCGTGCGCCGGCGCCGTAGTCACGCCGGACTTCGGGCCGGCAGCGGGACCGGCCGCGGCGCACAGTGCCGAGGGGGCGAAGTGATGCGTGACGAGACCCTGCTCGAAGACTACCCGATCATCGCCAGCACCCGGGACGACCGCGACGACCGGGACCCGGGACTGCCGGACCCCGGCGCCTCGCAGCCCCCGGCGTTCGCGGGGCCAGCTCCTGGAACCAGCGCCGCCACGACGCTTGATGCGTTCCCTGACGCGAGGGCCGATGCGGCCCCCGATGCGATCAAGGACCCGGTCGAGCATCCGGGAACCACGGAACGCCCGCCGGAGGCACGGATCGTCGCGGTCCTACACGGACGCGGCAAGCACGCGGCAAGCTCACCCCCGGCGACCTGGCGCGCGCGCCGCCTGGCCGACGACGGCGGCGAGCCCTTGCTGCGCATGCTGGTACGCCTGGGCCTGGTCTCGGAGCGAGACATGGCCCAGGCCGCGAGTCAGGTCCTGGGCCTGCCCCTGGCGGACCTCTCGCAATTCCCCTCCGCACCCGTCGCCGAGGGCGTGTTCAGCCTGTGTTTCCTCAAAGACACCCGGGTGCTGCCGGGACGACGAATACCTGTGCGTCGCCGTGGCGGACGCCGTGGACCCCTATATGCTGGGCGTGGTCGCCATGACGGCGGGTAAGCGGGTGGAGGGGCTCATCGGCCTGCCATCCGAGATCGAACTCGCCCTCGCTCGGCTCTACGAGAAGCAGGCCGAGGCCGATCCGGACGCCGAGCCCGACTACGGCGGCTTCGACGACGAGGATATTAAGCACCTGAAGGATCTGGCCAGCGAGGCCCCGGTCATCCGCATGGTCAACCACCTGATTTAGAAGGCAGTGGAGTCGCGCGCCTCGGACATCCACATCGAGTCCTTCGCCGATGAGCTGAAGGTCCGCTATCGCATCGACGGCATCTTGAAGAAGGTCGATGCCCCCCGGTGCACTCCACCGCGGCCGTCATTTCCCGCGTCAAGATCACGGCCAAGCTCAATATCGCCGAGCGCCGCCTGCCCCAGGACGGGCGCATGCCGGTGCGCGTACAGGGCCGGGAGCTGGATCTGCGCGTCTCCACCGTTCCCACCATGTTCGGTGAGAGCGTGGTTATGCGCCTGCTAGACAAGGAGAGCGTGCGTTTCGATTTCGACGCTCTGAGCTTCGACGGCTCCCCGCGCCAGCGCCTGATCGAGCTCCTGGAGCAGCCCTACGGCATCCTACTGGTCACCGGCCCCACCGGCTCCGGCAAGAGCACTACCCTCTACACCGCGCTGTCCCGGCTCAACACTCAGGAGCGCAAGATCATCACGGTTGAGGACCCGGTGGAGTACCAACTCCCCGGCATCAACCAGATCCAGGTCAAGTCCGCAATCGGCATGACCTTCACCGGGGCCCTGCGCGCCATCATCCGCCAGGACCCGGACATCATCATGGTCGGTGAGATGCGCGATCTGGAGACCGCCCGCATCGCGGTACAGCCCGCCCTCACCGGCCATGTGATCCTGTCCACCCTGCACACCAACGACGCGGCGAGCGGCGTGACCCGTCTGCTCGACATGGGTGTCGAGGACTATCTCCTGACCTCCAACATCAACGGCATCCTGGGCCAGCGCCTGGTGCGCAGCCTCTGCCCCCACTGCCGCGAGCCCTACGACGCCTTGCCCGAGCTCGCTGCCCGCTTCACCCGCTTCCAGCCGGATTGTCCAGGCCCCATCAAGCTCTATCGCCCCGGCGGCTGCGAACTCTGCAACGGGAGCGGTTATCGCGGCCGGCTGGTCATCTCCGAGGTCCTGCTGATGACGGACATCATCCCGGTCCTGCGTAACGGTCAACGGATCGAGTCCGCCCCGCTGCTGGACAAGGACGTGATCCTGGTCAGCAAGCATACGCTGCGCTTCGTCTCGGCCGATGACGCCGACCCCGAGTTGACTTAGCCGACCCAACCGGCCGCGCCGCGGCGGGAGCCGCCGGGCGCCGGCCCGGATGCGGTTGCGGCCTACCTGCAGGTGCAGAGCGGTGCCGCCATCGGCCAGGTCATCCGTCTGAGGCGCTCCGTGACCCGCTTGAAGCAAATCGGCGGCACCGAAGTCATCGTCACCCGGCGGGGTGAGTGCTACCGCCTCGCCCGCATCGGTGAGGCCAACCACGTCGAGGTGGCCGGGCAATTGCCTCAGGGGGCACTGGAGGTCGCACTGAGCAACGGTGTGCGCATCGATGTGGATGGCACCCGCTGCCAGTTTTTCGACCCGGCGGCCGATCCGCAGGCGCCCCCTGGGTCCGCAACAGTGGATCAGGGCTCGGGATCGGTCCGCGCCACGGACCCCACTGGGCCCGAGCCGCGGAGGCGCACCAGCGGCATGACCACATAGCCCGCGATAGCATAGGCGAGCGCGGCGACACCCAATACCTGGAGCAGGGGTCGCGCCAGGGGGTAGTAGACCTCGCCCAGGAGCAAGCCGAGGGCGCAGAGTGCACAGATGCCGACCAGGGTCAGATGGGGCCCTGGCCGCATCGCTAGCGTACTCCAGTGCGCCCCCAGGCGGGCGCCGCTCCAGGCCGACAGCACTCCGCCGGCGAGTCCGAAGGCCACATCCACCGGCCAGTGTACCCCCACCGCCACCCGGCTCAGACTTACCAGGGAAGCCGCCAAGACCCAGAGCACCCGAGTCTCGCTCCTGCGGGCATAATAGACGAGCACGCCGAAGAAGGCCCCGGCAGTCACGCTGTGGCCCGAGGGGAAACTCGCCCGCCGCAGCGCGGGGCCAATCAGGTTGAAACTCGCAAACGGCAGGACGGCGGGCGGGCGGGCCGTGTCGAACAGCGGCTTCAGGCCCCGGCTATAGGCGATGGCTAGGACCGCGGCCAGCGCCAGGGCCAACAGGACCCGCGGGTAGCGGCGGGCTAGAAAGAGCGCGAGCGCGAAGGGCGCCGCGTCTCCGCCGACGGCGGTGAGCCACTGCAGGACCCACGCCGGATAGGTGCCGGCCGCGGCGTTCAGCCCAGAGAACGCGGCGTGATAGCCGCAGGCGAGCCGCAGCGTCAGGCCGGCGGTCAGACAGGCCAGGGCCCAGGCGGCTAGCCAAGCCCCCCCGCCGGGTGGGTTGAGGGGGGTGCGCGCGGCTCCGGCGGCCAGCGCGTGGTTCAGGTCCCGCCCTAGGTCGCGGCGCCAAGACGCGATCATGCCCTCAGCCACCGCGGCGGCCGCCCGGTTGGGCCACGCCGGTCGGGCGACCCTCTTCCCGCACCAGCATCAGGGCGACAGGACCGCGCCGATAGACCAGATCGAGCTGCAGGTCCGGGACCGCGCGGGCGAGCTGGTCCAATTTGTCCACGCGCACAAAGACCAGTTCCCCGGGCCGCGGCGGGCGGTTGGGCGTGATGGCGCCGCGGTACACGCTGAAGCTCGGCATGGAGGTGCTAAAGACCACCGTGGGCAGGTCGAGCCGACGAGCCATCAGGGCCTCCTCCTTAACCGGCGCCTGCAAGACCTCCAGCGCCCGCGGCGCGAGCACACCGAAGACTAGCAAGCCCTGGACCACCCCGGCCAGGATCAGGCGCTGCCACAGCGGCGGCCGGGACCACAGAAAGAGCGCGAGCAGGGCCGCGCCCTCGGCCCAAATCGCGTAGAAATAGGCCGGGTCCAAGAGGGCCAGGGCGTCGGTATAGATCGCCACCTCATGCGCCTTGCTGCTTAGGACCAGCGCCGTCTCGAGCCCCCGGGTCATCGCCAGCAACAGTCCGACCAGCAGCAGGGGCGGGATGAAGGCCAGCCAGCGCCCGGTGAGCAGGTCGCGATGACGCGCCATGAGGATGAAGAGCGGGGTGCAGCCATAAAGCAGGTAATGCGGCAGTTGAGTGCCGGAGAATGAAAAGAAGACGAAGACCGCGACGAACCAGGTCCATAGGAAGCGGTCCAGGGAGTCGGCCCAGGCGGCGCGCCAGGTCGGCAGCAAGCGCAGGAACCAACCGGTGAAGGGCAAAAGGATCAGGGGCAATATCACGAAGTAATAGCCGAAGAAGCCACCGTGCCCGTGGATCGCCCCACCGTAGCGCGCGACGTTGTGTTTGAGGAAAAAGCTCGCGAAGAACCCGGGTCCATCGTCCAGATAGATCGCGAGATACCAGGGTCCGGCTACCAAGAAAAAGATCAGCCAGCCGAGCGGCGACAGGGCCGCCCGTAGCCAATGCCGCAGGGCGCCCTCGGACCAAAAGAAGAGCGGGCTCGCGACCAGCGGAAAGAAGAGCGCCACCGGCCCCTTGGTGAGAAAGCCTAGCCCCATCCAGAGCCACAGGCGCAGCACCGGGGCAGCGCGGCGCCCCGCGTCCGGGCGCAGATAGAAGCGGTAGATCTCAAAGAACGCAAGCGCAATAAACAGATTTAGCAGCGAATCCGCGACCGCGGCCTTGGCGATCAGTGACACCTGGAGCGATAGCGCCATCACCATCCCGGCCACGTTGGCGGTGAGCGCGTCGAGCCGCTCATGCACGAATAGCCAGAGCGCCAGCACCCATAGGCAGGCTGCCGCGGCAGAGGGCAGCCGCAGTGCCAACTCATTGAATCCCAGCACCTGAGCCGATGCTGCCTGGGCCCAATAGGTGAGTATCGGCTTGTCGTAGCGCGGCTCGCCGTCCTTGTGCGGGATGATGTAGTTGCCGCCAGCGATCATCTCCCGGGTCGCCTCCGTGAAGGCTCCCTCGTCCAGGTCCATGAGCGGCAGGGTCCCGATTTGCCAGAAGAAAGCGAAGACGACGATCGCCGCCAACATCCAGGGGGAAGCGAAGGCGGCGTTGAGACGATCCTTGAGAGGCTTCATGGGTGTGTCTTCCAGCCCGCGGCGGCGGGGTCGGTTTGGATGCGGATGCGGTGGTAGCCCAGGTCGCTTGAGGCATAAAAGGTTCGGATCATCAGCTCGGCCAGCACCCCGGTGGTGAGGAACTGGGCCGAGGCGACTAGAAACAGGATCGAGATGAATAGCAGGGGCCGCTGGCCGATGTTCTCACCCTGTCCGAACTTGACCACTAGGAGCCAGGCCATCATGGCCACCCCCATGGTCCCGAAGAGGATCCCGATCGACCCGAAGAAGTGACCCGGGCGGGAGCCGAAGCGCAGAAAGAAGAAGACCGAGAGCAGGTCCAGAACCACCCGGAAGGTCCGCGAGATCCCGTATTTGGAGGTGCCGAAGCGGCGCGCCTGGTGACTAACCTCACTCTCACCAATGCGCGAGGGCGCTGTCACCACGGCCATCCACACCGGGATGAAACGGTGCATCTCACCGAGCAAGGTCAGCTCCTGCACCACCTCCGCCCGATAGACCTTGAGGCTACACCCATAGTCATGCAGGGCCACCCCCGTCACCCGCCCGATCAGTGCATTGGCGATGCGCGAGGGGATCTTGCGCAGCATCAGCGCGTCCTGACGATGGCGCCGCCACCCCTGGAGCAGGTCCAGGTCGCGGGCCAGCAACTCCTCGACCAGGCGCGGGATATCCGCCGGGTCGTTCTGCAGGTCCCCGTCCAGCGTCGCGATTAGGGCCCCGCGCGCCGCCTCGAAGCCCGCCTGCATGGCCGCCGTCTGGCCGAAGTTGCGGCGCAGCCGGATGACGCGCACATGGGGGCCGCAGCGCGCCGCCTCCTGCATCAGGCGCGCCCCGGTGCCATCGCGGCTGCCGTCGTCCACACAGATCAGCTCCCAGTCCCCCCCATAGTCCGCCAGCCCATGATGGACGCGGGTCAGCAGGGGGGCGACGTTGTCCACCTCGTCAAACAGTGGGATCACGACCGACATGGCCGGACGGGCGGCCGGGTCGGGGGTTTCGGGGCTGATCATAGAGTGAGTCCGTGCAGGGAGCGTCTGAGTCGAGCGGGGGCACGCTAAAGGGCCCACCGGAAAAGATCAACTCCTAGCACGGCCGCTCGGTGGGCGCGATCTGGAGCGATCTTCTCGTGGCATCGCGCCAGGGCTGTAGGATGGGTAAAGCGCAGCGAAACCCATCGTCTGCGCTCTGCGCGCCGAACATCGGGCCACGCCACCCGGGCAGCGGTTCTCGTGAGAGACTACGAGGACCGCGCACCAAGCCCCCCATTGCCGCAGCCCCCCATGACCACGCTCAGACTCCACCTGCGCCACTATGGCGACCCCGCCGCCGGGGGCCTCCCGCTGGTCCTGATCCACGGTCTCTTCGGCTCCGCGTCCAACTGGCACGCGATCAGCCGCCGGCTCGCCGCCGGGCGCCGGATCCTGGTGCCGGATCTGCGTAATCACGGCCAGTCCCCCTGGGACCCGCGCATGGACTACCGCGCCATGGCCGCGGATCTCACCGCTCTCCTGGACGCCGAGGGCATCCCTCGGGCGCACCTGGTGGGCCACAGCATGGGCGGCAAGGCCGCTATGTGGCTGGCCCTCTCGGCGCCCGAGCGGGTGGGCTCACTGGTGGTCGCCGACATTGCCCCGGTCGCCTACGCCAGCCGTCACGGTAAACTGGTGAGGACTCTGGCCGCCCTGCCACTCGGTGAGATCGCAGACCGACGCGACGCCGACGCGCGCCTTGCAGCCAGCATCTCATCCGCCCCGGTGCGCGGCTATCTGCTCCAGAACCTGGCCCATGACCGGATAGGCGGTTGGCGCTGGCGTGTCAATCTGGAGGCACTCGCCCAATCCCTGGAGGCTCTGCTGGGCTTCCCGGAGTCCGCCGGCATGCAATTCCCCGGCGCCGTACTCTTCCTCTACGGCAGCCGCTCGGACTATGTGACCGGCGAGGGGCTGCCGCGCATTCGCGCGCTCTTTCCGCTGGCGCGGCTGCGTACCATTCCCAATGCGGGGCACTGGGTCTATGCCGATCAGCCGGAGGCCTTCGTCGCGGCGGTGGATGGATTTCTCAAGGATTGACGTGTAAACCGGACCGGGGATGTACACGGCCGCCCCTAGATCGGGCAAGCTAGTACCTCGCGATGGAATCACTCGGACCACTTCCGGCTAGGCTGTCAGCGATTTGCCCTGGTATGTCCAGCAGAAAGGCTTGGCCATCGTCTCATTGAGGTAGTCGATGAATTTGTTGATTTTATCGCATGGATCTTCGACCGAAAGAAAATTTCCTCGTCGAATAATTTTGCAGGCCAAAATCGAGAACAAAATTTCAATCTGATTCAGTCATGAACAGTGTTTAGGCGTGAAATTGAGTAGTTCAAGCATTGGCCGCCTACTCGTCGGGTGCGCCGTGCGCACCTTCGATACCCGGTGCAGCCCCAAGTGCCGCATCGGTGTCGCCGGCGGTGCGCACGGCGCACCCTAAGGACCAGGGCGCCGGGCGCCGCGCCGCCTCTCACACCGGACTCTCAACGGTCAGGCACAGTTGTTTGGCCAGCTCCAACATACTGTTGTAAAACGCGTAGCCGAATTCGCGCTCCTGGTTGATGTCCAGGAAGGAGACACGCGCCTTGAGCGCAGTGTACATGTTACGGCCCCCGGCGCTCAGGATGTCCACCCCTTGGTTGCGTACGATCTTGAGCAGGGCGCGAGGATTGCTGTCCTCGATCATCACCGCGTCCTCCCCCATCAGTTCCCGGATGCACGCCTTGTCGTCCTCCGTGGACTTGCAAGCGCCGGTGGCGACCACCGTCATCCCCAGGTCCTGCAGGGCCGAGATGATCGACCAGGACTTGACCCCGTCGCTGTAGAGCAGGACCTTGCGGCCCGCCAAACGCGCCTGCCAGGGCTCGAGCTTGGCGTGGATAACCGCCTCTTCCCGTGCGCTCACCGCTTCGGTGCGGGCGGTGAGCGCGGGGTCAGCGATGACCCGGGCAAAGTTCCGCAGTGCCTGCGAAACGTCCGCCACCCCGTAGAAACTGCCCTCGAACCAAGGCGTACCGAAGCGCTCCTTGAGCATCCTGGCCACATTGATCATGGCCTTGGAGCAGACTATCATGTTGACCTCCGAGCGGTGCATGGTCTGCACCTCCTGGAAGCGGGCGTCGCCCGAGAGGCTGCCCAGCACCCGTAGGCTCAGTTCGTTGAAGAGGGGCGAGACGTGCCACAGCTCGCCCGCGATGTTGTACTCACCCACCAGGGTGATGTCATGGACCTTGAAACCGGGCATTTCGATCCCTTTGGGCAGCGTGTCCGGCTCCCAGGTGCCGCAGACATACTTGACCATGGTCTCACCGGCGATCCGGTTGCCCAGGTTCTTGGTGCCATAGAAGCCGGCCGCGTCCGGCTGCGTCCACCGACACCACTGGGGTGCCCCAGCGGCTCTGCGCCTGGCGGCAGACCGCCTTGATGTCGTCGCCGATCATCGCCGGGATGCAGGTGTTGTAGACAAAGACCGCCGCCGGCTGATAGGCGTCGATCGCCTGCTTGATGGCGTGGAAAAGGCGCTTCTCGCCCCGGCCCATGATCACGTCCTGTTCGGTGAGGTCCGTGGTCATGCACATTTTGTAGAGGGTCGGCTCGGATGAGCGCGTGCCGCGGCTGTCCCAGGAACTCCCAGTGCAAGCGATGGAGCCGTGGACGATGTGGGCCACGTCCGCGACCGGTGGCAGCGCGATCTGGGCGCCATCGAAGGCGCAACCGCCCGCAGTGGTGCCGGGCTTCGGCTTGGCGCAGCCGGATTTCGCCTTGTTGTTGTGGGCGCAGGTCGGCTTGTCGAGCAAGGCGGCAATCTCTTTTTTGTGCATGGACACTCCGCAATCCGCGTTTTTGAGTGTCTATGCAGACCTTCTTCCAGTCTTTAAGCTTCTGTCCCGTAAGCGATCTGCAGAGAGGTTGGTCTGTCGTATCTACGACAATGAGGCCTTGATGGAGGACCGGAGACACCGGTTTGGTGCGCAGCCTCGGCCGCCTTGCGCAGTCTCATCCGAAGCCATCCGGGTTCTGCGACTGCCAGCGCCAAGCGTCGGTCATCATCGCCTCGAGGCCCAATTGCGCCTGCCAGCGCAGTTCGTCCCGGGCTTTGGCCGGGTCGGCGTAGCAGGTGGCGATGTCACCCGGTCGGCGCGCGACGATCTCATAGGGGACCGGCCGACCGCTCGCCTGCTCGAAGGCGGCAACCATCTCCAGCACGCTGTAGCCCCGCCCTGTGCCCAAGTTGTAGGCCAGTGCTCCCGGGTGTTCCGTGAGCTTGTTGAGCGCCGCGACGTGCCCCTTTGCCAGGTCAACGACATGGATGTAGTCCCGTACCCCGGTGCCGTCCGGGGTAGGGTAGTCGTTGCCGAAGACTCGTAGCCGCGGCTGCCTGCCCACCGCGACCTGGGCGACATAGGGCATGAGGTTGTTGGAGATGCCGTTGGGGTCCTCGCCGATGCGCCCGCTGGGGTGGGCGCCCACCGGGTTGAAGTAGCGCAGCAGGATGCAGTTCCAGGCCGAGTCAGAGACCTGCAGGTCGCGCAGAATCTCCTCGATGAAAAGCTTGGAACGGCCATAGGGGTTGGTGGCGGAGAGTGGGAACTGCTCGCGGATCGGCACCGAGGCCGGGTCCCCATAGACGGTGGCGGAGGAACTGAAGACGACCGCCTTGACCCCCGCCGCCGCCATCGCCTGGCACAGGGTAAGAGTCCCGCCGATGTTGTTGTCGTAATACTCCAGGGGCATCCGGACCGACTCGCCGACGGCCTTGAGCCCGGCGAAGTGGACCACCGCGGCGATCGGCTGGGCGCGAAAAATCGCATCCAGGGCGGCGCGGTCACGCAGGTCCGCACGCACGAAGTCGAACCCACGCCCGGCTATCTCGCGTACTCGCCGCAGTGACTCCTCCTTGCTGTTGCACAGGTTGTCCACCACGACCAACTCGTGGCCGGCCGCCAACATCTCCACGCAGGTATGGCTGCCGATAAAGCCGGCACCGCCCGTGACCAGGACACGCATTGATCTCTCCGAGCAGTTAAATCTAAGGGCGGAAGTCCATCACGAAAGTCAGGCCGCGACCCGGTGGGGGCGGCTTCAGCCGCGACGCGACCTCGTATGCCGCCGCAGCCTCGTCGCGGCTGAAGCCGCCCCCACGGGAACTTTCATCGTCCGGGGCGGCTGGCCTTGGCGTGGGGCGCCGCGGCCTTGGACTCCAGAACATCGCGTTGCCTTACCCGTCCCCCGTGCGGCGCTTAGAATCGGCCCGCCGGAGGCGTCAAGTGCCCCGGGTGGCGGGCCGACCGAAGGTGCTGATGCCGTGACACCAAGGCTCGACGACGGCGATCCTGAGCGGACCTTGGCAGGCAGAGTGTGACGCGCGCCGAACCGGCCGACCGACTCGCGCAAACGCCACCGGTTCACCTAACGCTCAAGGACATCCACAAAGATGAGTGCCCTCTCCGGTTTCAGCCCCCCACGCGCGCCCTGCTGATTGCCGCGGCCTTCGTGATCGTGGTCACCGACCTGCACGCGGTCACGGCGCGCCGAAATGGGGAGCCTTGTTGCTGATCGCCCTGGTGCTGCTCGATGTCGGCAGCATCTTTGCCCTGATGACCACGGGTGCGCTCGAAAGGTTCACGAACAGACTGCCGACCTACCAGGAGCACCTCGTGCTTCTGACCAATGAATTTGGGACTTGGCTCGATGGTGTGGGCATGCTCAATTCGCGCGAGGCGGTGCCCGATATCTTCGACTCGGGTCAGGCTATGGCAGTGGTCCGCCTGCTACTATCCAATGCCAGCGAGATCTTCGCCGACGGGCTTCTGGTTCTGTTCACGGTGAACTTTATCCTGCTGGAGGCCCCCGGACTGCCGGCCAAGCTGAAGGCGGCCTTCAAGACCACGGAGGACTCGGACGCGCGTTTGGGTAAGGTGATGTACTGCGTCAACCAATACATGCTGATCAAGACCCTGGCTAGTCTGGCCACTGCGGCATTGATCTGGGGTTGACTCTGGTTTCTCGGTATCGACTTCGCCATCCTATGCGGCCTGCTCGCCTTCTTGCTGAACTTCGTTCCCTTTGTCGGTTCAATCCTGATGGCGGTACCGGCGATCCTGCTGGCTCGTAGCCGTTTAGCTCCCCTGTTCTTAGCCCTCGTGGACAATCATAAGCGGCATTATGTAGCAACTGCACATAGTTATTGAATCAATTGGTTACGCAGAATCTGGCGGCAACTCAGTGCGATGTGGGCGGGGAGCGCCGGGATCTGCCAGATTTCGGTGAGAAACCTGGCTGCCGGGGCTGGCTCAGAATCGGGAAGTCGTAGCCAACTCGATTTTGGCCATTTTAGGCGACCCCGATCATCGTGCCAGCCGCAACCGGCAA
>JADNEJ010000414.1 GCA_016292295.1 Candidatus Thiodictyon intracellulare | reverse complement strand
GATTTCGCGCGTTTCCTATCCCCCATTTTTGCTGCGTGCCCGGCGGCGTCGCAGTCGCACATCGTCATGGACAATCTCAATACCCATTCCTAAGAATCCGTCGATCGTTTAGTCGCGGATGCCATCAGCTTTAACGGTGACCTCGGCGTCAAAGGCAAGTATGGAATTCTCGAATCGATGGCGACGCACCAAGCGTTTCTTTGCAATCCCACGCATCGCATCATCTTTTATTTCACGCCTAAACACTGTTCATGGCTGAATCAGATTGAAATTTCGTTCTCGATCTTGGCCCGCAAAGTTATTCTACGAGGAAATTCTCTTTCGGTCGAAAATCTATGCCATAAGATCAAAAAATTCATCGCCTACTTCAATGAGACGATGGCCAAGCCTTTCCGCTGGACATACCAGAGCAAGCCGCTGGCGGCCTAGCCGAAAGTGGTCCGAGCGATTCAATCGCGCGGTACTAGTGCGCCAGCGCTGCCAAGGGTGCCGGCCTGGTCAACCGGCAGGCGCCCGCCTGCGCCGACGGCAGTTTGCAGACCCCGATCTGGTGGGCGACCAGGTGTTCGACGCTGCTGTGCATGACGTTCACCAGGGGCGCCGGCCACAGACCGATCAGCAGGACTGCCGCCGCCAGGGCACCGAGATTGAACACCTCCCCGCGGTTTAAGTCCTGCAGCCCGGCCACCCGCTCATTCTTGACCTCCCCGTAGACCACCCGCTTCACCATCCACAGGGTGAAAGCGGCGGCCAATATCAGCGTCGTGGCGGCGAGGAAGGCGAACCAGAAATCGGCACGGAAGGCTGCCAGGATGACCATGAACTCGCCGACAAAGCCGGAGGTCCCCGGCAGGCCGGCGTTGGCCATAGCGAAGAATAGCAGGAAACCGCCGAACCAGGGCATGGTGTTGATGACCCCGCCGTAGTCGGCGATCTGCCGGGAGTGCATCCGGTCATACAGGACCCCGACGCAGAGGAACAGGGCCCCCGAGATGAATCCGTGAGAGATCATCTGAACCATTCCGCCCTCGATCCCCATCACCGCACCGGCGCCCGTCCCGGAATGTCGCAGGATGGCGAACACGATGAAGAAGCCGAGCGTCACGAACCCCATGTGCGCGATCGAAGAATAGGCGATCAGCTTCTTCATGTCCTGCTGAACCAGGGCGACGAAGCCAATATAGATCACCGCGATCAGCGACAGTGCAATGATCAGCCAGTCCAGCGATGCACTGGCATCCGGGGTAATGGGCAGGGTGAAGCGCAAAAAGCCGTAGCCGCCGATCTTCAGCATTATGGCGGCCAGGATCACGGACCCGCCGGTCGGCGCCTCGACATGAGCATCCGGCAGCCAAGTATGCACCGGAAACATGGGCACCTTGACCGCGAAGGCGAGCAGGAAGGCGATGAAGATCAATACCTGGGGTGTCATACCCAACTCCAGCGTATGGAAATCGAGGATGCTGAAGCTGCCCGCCTGGAAGTACAGGTAGATCAGAGCAACGAGCATGAACACCGAGCCGAAAAAGGTAAAGAGGAAGAACTTGATGGTCGCGTAGACCCGGTTCGGCCCACCCCAGACCCCGATGATGATGAACATCGGGATCAGCATCGCCTCCCAGAAGACATAGAAGAGGATCGCATCGAGCGCCGAAAAGACGCCGACCATCATGCCCTCCATGATCAGAAACGCCGCCATATACTGCGACGTATGGTAGGTGATTACGTCCCAGCCGGCGACGATGACAAAGACCGAAATGAAGGTAGTGAGTACGATGAGCGGCATGGAGATCCCATCCACGCCCAGGTAGTAGAAAACGCCGAAGGTCGGTATCCAGGGGCTGTGCTCCACGAACTGCATCTGCGCCGTGGCCAGGTCGAACCAGAACCACAGCCCCAGGCTGACCAGGAAGGTCAATATTGCGACCGCCAGTGCGATCTTCTTGCTCAGCGCACTGTCCCGATCGCCGCTCGCGAGTACGGCAAGGCCGCCCAGGATGGGCAGCCAGATCGTCAGTGTCAGCAGGGGGAAACCCGATTCCATCGTCTTGCGTCTCCTGGTCCGGTCAGAGGGTCACGAAGATCGTCAACAGGCCCACGAGCCCGACGATCATGGCGATAGCGTAGTGATAGAGATAGCCCGTCTGCAGATGTCGCGCCACCTCGGCCAGCCAACCAACCGAGCGGGCCGAGCCATTGACGACGGCGCCGTCGATCAGGGCCTGATCGCCTCCGCTCCAGAGTGCATTGCCCAGCGCCTGACCGCCCCCGGCGAAGACGCGCTGATTGAAGTCGTCGAACCCGTATTTATCCAACAGTATGCGGGTGACCGGACCACCGGCGGCCTGGATCTGCTCATCGATCCGCGGGGCCAGCGCGTTCACCAGCCACCAGATCAATGCCGCCACCAGGGTACCGCCCATACTCAGATAGAAGACCTCGGAGTGAATACCGTGGATCACGAATTGTAAGGGCCCATGGAAGTGGCCGCGGATCTCGCGCAGGGTGTCATGCACCGGGGCGACCAGGATCGCACCCTGGAACCAGTCGCCGATCAACAGCGGCTCGATGGTAATCCAACCGATACCAGCCGACAGCGCGGCCAGCAGGATCAACGGCACCGTCACCACCAGGGGCGACTCGTGCAACTGGTGGCGGGTGTGCTCGTCCATCCGCGCCTTGCCGTGAAAGACCAGGAAATAGAGGCGGAAACTGTAGAGCGCCGTGACGGCGACACCGATCGTCAACAGGAGTGTCGCATAGCCGGCACCGAAGATTGTCGACTCCTGCACCGCCTCAATGATGGCGTCCTTGGAGAAAGAGCCGGCCAACCCGGGAAACCCGGTTAGGGCCAGGGACCCGATCAAGAAGGTGATCGAGGTGACGGGCAGGTATTTGCGCAGGCCGCCCATGGTGCGGATATCCTGCTCATGGTGCATCGCCATGATCACCGAACCCGCGCCCAGGAACAGCAGGGCCTTGAAGAAGGCGTGCGTCATCAGGTGGAACATGCCGGCGGCATAGGCCGAGGCACCCATGGCGGTGATCATATAGCCCAACTGGGATAGTGTCGAATAGGCGATGACGCGCTTGATGTCGTTTTGGACCAGTCCGATCAGACCCATGAACAGGGCCGTGGTCGCGCCGACGATCATGACAAACGACAGGGCGGCATCGGATAGCTCAAAGAGGGGCGACATCCGCGCCACCATAAAAACACCGGCCGTGACCATGGTCGCAGCATGGATCAGGGCGGAGATCGGCGTCGGACCCTCCATACTGTCCGGCAGCCACACATGCAGGGGGACCTGGGCCGACTTGCCCATGGCGCCGATGAAGAGCAGCACGCAGATCAGGGTCAGCAATGAGATGCCCCCAAAGAGATCCACCTGGGTCGCGGCGAACTCCGGCGCTCGGGCAAAGATCTGCGTATAGTCCATGGAATTGAAATACATGGCGACCGCGGCGACCCCGAGGAGGAAGCCGAAGTCGCCCACCCGGTTGACCAGGAATGCCTTGATGTTGGCGAAGATCGCCGATTCGCGCACCGTCCAGAAGCCGATCAGAAGATAGGACACGAGGCCCACCGCCTCCCAGCCGAAGAACAACTGCATGAAATTGTTGGCCATGACCAACATCAGCATGGAGAAAGTGAAGAGCGAGAGATAGCTGAAGAAGCGCTGGTAACTGTGGGTGCCGGCCTTGGAGTCGTGCGGCCAGTTGTGCTCGTCGTCTGCCATATAGCCGATGGTGTAGACGTGCACCATCAGCGAGACGAAGGTCACGGTCGCCATCATCAGCACGGTGAGCCGGTCCACCAGAAACCCGACCTCGAAGTGGATACCGTCGCAGACCATCCAGGTATAGAGCGCCGCGTTGTAGACCGGCTCGCCGCCCCAGATAAAGCGCGCCAAGGCAAAGAGCGACAGGGCGGTGGACAGCCCGACGCCCAGGATGCTCACCGAATTGGCCCCACGCCGGCCGATGCGCCCGCCGAAAAATCCGGCGACGATGGCACCGATGAGGGGCGCGAGCACGATGATCAGATAGACATTCGCCATCTATAGGTTCGCTCTTTCGCTGCGTTACGCGGTTGGACTGACACTAACAGGTCAATCGTCACTGCTGGTAAATAGGCAGGATTAACAGGATTTCTCAGGATCAACAGGAAGGATTTTTGTGTTGTCTGAATTTCCTGCTGACCTCAACGCTCCTGCCGACGTTCTCGTAAACCTTCTTCAAAAAACCACCGCCAAGCGCCCTATGCACCCAATAGGCATACGCGATAATCCGCTCAGTCAACTCCTCGCCAGGCAAGGTCACGACGCATTCCCAAAAAAATCCGGTTAATCCTGGGAAATCCTGTTAATCCTGTCCATTTGCCCGCTTCCAATCGAAACTTCCGCTGCCCGCGACGGGCTTGCCAGATCAACCCTTCAAACTGTCAAAATCCTGGACGTTGATGGTGCCGCGGTTGCGGAACAGGACCACCAGGATCGCCAGCCCGATCGCCGCCTCGGCCGCCGCCACGGTGAGGATAAAGAACACAAAGACCTGGCCCGTGATGTCATGGCGAAAGTGCGAAAAGGCGACGAAGTTGGTGTTCACCGCCAAGAGCATCAACTCGATGCACATCAGGAGCACGATCACGTTCTTGCGGTTGAGGAAGATCCCCGCGACCGCGATCGAGAACAGGATGTCGCCCAGCATCAGATAGTCGGAGAGTGCAATCATAGGGCTATTCCTTGGTTGCGGCCGGATCCGCCGCGGGCGGCTGCGCGGGGCCCACCGAAGCCATTTTCAGTATCCGGATACGGTCCGGCCCCTTCTTCACCCGCACCTGCCGCGCTGGATCGATGTACTTGTTGTCGGGCCGACGCCGCAGCGTCAGGCGGATGGCAGCAACGATCGCCACCAGGAGGATGACAGCGGCCAGTTCGACGGGATAGGCATAAACCGTATAGAGTAACATGCCCAGCTCGTGCGTATTGTTGACAGCGACCCCGGCGGCGGGCGGCGCGGAGAAGGCCGCCAACCCGAAATGCGCCGGCCCCACGACCAGGGCGATCTCGATCATCATCACCGCGGCAACCAGGGCGCCGACCGGCAGATAGCTGATGAAGCCGGCCCGCAGTGTGGCGATGTCGATATCGAGCATCATGACCACGAACAGGAACAGCACCATCACCGCACCGACGTAGACCAGGATCAGGACGATCCCCAGGAATTCGGCTTCCAGCAGGATCCACAGGACCGCGCTGCTCACGAAGACGACCACCATCCACAACACCGCGTGGACGGGATTGCGCCGACTGATGACCATCGCCGAGGCGGCGACGGTCATGGCCGCGAAGCAATAAAAGAGAAATTTCTCAAAGCCCATGGAGCCATCTCAAGGAGTCAGTTGGAGGGTGGATAAGGCGCGCCCTACACTGCCGCAGGGCCCAGGGTCGGCGCGCGCCGCGCTCCACCACCGCCCCCACCGGCCGGTTGGACCGCGCTGCGCTGGCCTTGATCATAATTCCGCCCACCTTGTTCAGTCCCGGCGTCGCCGCTCCCTTGCAGAACATGGTCTTGCGCGCGTAAACCCACATGGGCCGGCTAGCCTTGGGCGGATTTGTGATCAAAACCCGCTGCGCTTGTCCAACCGTGGCGCCCGGCCTCGCTGCGGATCGCGACGATTCATCGGTATGGCGCATCCGCGGCGCGGGCGGCGGCGATCTGCGCTTCGTAGCGCTCGCCCACGGCAAGCAGCTTGTCCTTGGTCATGATGCTGCCGCCGCGCTCCTCGAAGTGATACTCGCAGATCCCGGTCTCCACGATCGAGTCCACCGGACAGGATTCCTCGCAAAACCCACAATAGATGCACTTGAAGAGGTCGATCTCATAGCGGGTGGTGCGCCGCGACCCGTCCGCCCTGGGCTCCGACTCGATCGTGATGGCAAGCGCCGGGCAGGTCGCTTCGCAGAGTTTGCACGCGATGCACCGCTCCTCACCGTTCGGGTAGCGGCGCAGCGCATGCAAGCCGCGGAACCGCAGCGAGAGGGGAGTCTTCTCCTCCGGGTATTGGACAGTGAATTTACGCTTGAAGAAATAGGCTCCGGTCACCCGCAGTCCCTTGAACAACTCAAAGAGGAACAGGCTCTGGAGGTAGGTGCGTGCAGTCTTCAGCATTGCGCGCGCTCCTGGGGGGGAGGCTGGTGTGGCGACAGGTATGACATCAGGCGGACCACCAGGGCGGGAGATTAGCAACGACGCCGACGGCAACGACCAGGATCCAGACGATCGTAATCGGGATAAAGACCTTCCAACCCAGGCGCATGATCTGATCATAGCGGTAGCGCGGGAAGGTTGCGCGCAGCCACAGGAACAGGAACATGAAGAAAAAAGTCTTGAGCAAGAGCCACTGGAAGCCGTCATCTAGGGGGAAGACCCCCTGCACCCAGGACTGAGGCAGCGGCGAGAGCCAGCCGCCCATGAAGAGGACAACCGTTAGGGCGGAGACCAGTATCATATTGGCGTATTCGGCCAGGAAGAACACCGCAAACCCCATCCCGGAGTACTCGACATGAAAACCGGCGACGAGCTCGGACTCGCCCTCGGCCACATCGAAGGGGGCGCGATTGGTCTCTGCCACGCCGGCGATTAAGTAGACGCCGAAGAACGGAAGCAGGGGCAGCCAGAACCAGGTCAGGACGCTGCCGCTCTGGGCTCGCACGATGTCCCCCAGATTGAGACTCCCCGCCGCCACCAGCACCCCCGCCAGGGCGAAACCCATGGCAATCTCATAGGCGATTAACTGGGCCGCGGAGCGCATGGCCCCGAGCATGGCATACCTCGAGTTAGAGGCCCAGCCGGCAATGATGATGCCATAGACGCCGAGCGAGGACAGGGCCAGAATGTAGAGCAAGCCGGCATGGATATCCGCCACCACCAGGGTCGCGTCGAAGGGGAAGACGGCCCAGGCGGCGATGGCCGGGACGATCGAAATTAGGGGCGCAATGAGAAAGAGCGTCTTGTCCGCCCGGGTGGGCACCACGATCTCTTTCATCATCAACTTGACGGCATCGGCAATCGGCTGGAGCAGGCCCCGCCAGCCGACCCGGTTGGGCCCGATGCGCACCTGCATATAACCGATAACCTTGCGTTCCGCCAGAGTGTAATAGGCGACCAGGCCAAGCAAAGGCAAAACGATCACGATGACCTTGAGCAAGATCCGGACCACCAGCGGCAGGGCATTCCACAGCTCGATCATTGGCCCCTACTCCTCACGACGGATGCTGACGGGGGCGATCTGATCGCCTAAAAACTCACTCCCCGGGACGCCCGCCGGAATCCGCACGCAGCCGGCTGGAACGCGCTCATCGATCAGGACCCGGGTATGCACCGCCACCCCCTGCTGGGACACCGCGACGGCATCGTCGGCGGCCAAACCCAGGTCGGCAGCCTGTCCAGCGTTCAGATAGGCGCCGAAAGTCCCCGTGGTCGAGGTCCGCTGCAGGGGCGGGGAGCGACGCACCAGGGCATCGAGTGCATAGGTCGGTACATTACCGATGCGGATCAGGCCCTCGCCGACGCCTCTGGGCTCGCCGGCGAAGTCCGCTGCGGGCCTATTGTCCAGACCTGCAGCGACGCAAAGCGCCGCCAGTTCGGAGCGGATCGCAGCCGTATCGAGATAATTGAAGCCCTTAAGATCCATCATATTTCCGAGAACCCGCAGGACCTTCCAGCCGGGTCTGGCCGCGCCCGGGGGCGCCACTGCGCCCTGAAAATCCTGCCAGGTCCCGCTCGCGTTCACGAAGGTCCCGGAAGTCTCGGCGAAGGCGCCGATAGGCAGCAACACCTGGGCCACTGATTCCAGTGAAGGGCAGCGGAAGGCACTAGCCGCGACCACAAAGTCGGCTTGGGCCAGGGCGTCCATTGCCTGGGCCGGATTACCCAGGTCATAGGCCGGCTCCAGGCCCCAGAGAACAAGGGTCCGACACGGCGCGGCCAGGATCTCCGCGACCGACAGACCGACCGGGTCGGCAGACCGGCCCCCGGGCAAGACCTGGGGCAGGACCCCGGCGAGCCCGGCGCCGACGCTGTTGGCGGCGGCCGGCAGGTAACCGACCCGGCAGCCGGCGGCCGCGGCAACCCGATAGGCCAGGGCCTTGAGCAGGCTGTAGTCCGGGTGGGCCGCCGCCAAGGCGCCGAGCAAGAGCAGACCCGCACCGTTCGTCCCGGCGGACTTGAGTGAATCGGCAACCGCCTGGTGCTCCGCGGTGGGCGCGGCGCGGGCGATGATACCCTTCAGCGCCCCGGACCTGCCTTCACCCAATGCCTTGGCGATGGCGGCCAGATCGTCCAGCATGCCGGCCGGTCCGCCCACCAATTGGCCGGCGGGGTGGGTCAGGTCCAGTCGGTAGGGATTGACCAGGGCCAGGCTGCCGCCGGCCAGGGCCGCCTGGCGCAGTCGGTGCGCCAGGAGCGGCTGTTCCTGGCGGATGTCGCTGCCGATCAGCAGCACCGAGCGCTGGATCGCAAGATCCGCGATCGGGACGCCGAGCCAGGGCAGGCGCGGGTCGGCACCGTCACCGCGGAAATCGCGTTGGCGCAGCCGGTGGTCGATGTTCGCGCAGTTGAGCCCCCGGGCGAGCGCCTGCGCCAGATACATCTCTTCCAAGGTGGCATTAGGGGCAATCAGCCAACCGGTCGTGGCCGGGTCAGCGGCCTTGAGGCGCTGCGCGACCAGGGCCAAGGCCTCGATCGACTCCACGGCCACCCAGGCACCGTCGCGCTTGACCAGGGGCTCAGTCAACCGGTCGGGGCCGTTCAGGCTCACATAGCTGAAGCGGTCCCGGTCCGCGATCCAGGACTCGTTGACCGCCTCGTTGTCCCGGGGATGCACCCGCATCACCTGACCGCGGCGCACATGGAGCATCAGGTTGGCACCAACACCGTCATGGGGGGCAATGGCGGGCGCGTCCGTCAGCTCCCAGGCGCGGGCGGTAAACCGGTAGGGCTTGGAGGTGAGCGCCCCCACCGGGCACAGATCGATAATATTGCCGGAGAGTTCGTGGGCGAGGGCGTGGGCCACGAAGGTACCGATACGCAGGTTCTCGCCGCGACCGGTGGCGCCCAATTCCCGCAGGCCCGCGATCTCGGCTCCGAAGCGCACGCAACGAGTGCAATGGATGCAGCGGGTCATCTCGGTGTCGATCAGGGGCCCGAAGTCTTCGTCCGTGACCACTCGCTTGCTCTCGGCATAGCGCGAGTGATCGCCGCCGTAACCCATGGCCAGGTCCTGCAATTCACACTCCCCGCCCTGATCGCAGATGGGACAATCCAGGGGGTGATTGATGAGCAGGAACTCCATGGTGCCCTGCTGCGCCTCGATCGCCTTGGGCGAGCGGGTGAGGACCTTCATACAGGGGCCGACCGGCGTGGCGCAGGCCGGCACCGGCTTGGGGAAGGGGCGCCCGCCCTGCTCCGCCTCCACCAAACACATGCGGCAGTTGGCGACGATCGAGAGCTTCTTGTGGTAGCAAAACCGCGGGATAGCGATACCCTCGCGGTCCGCGACCGCGATGATCATCTCGCCCGGTACCGCCTCGCAGGCGCGACCGTCGATCTCAATTGTGAGCATATCCGTCATTGCGGTCTCTCTACGCGGCCAACATCATTGCTTGCGGCCAAACTCAGGCCGCCGAAGCTTGCCCGTGCTCGATCAGGTGCACGAATTCATTGCTATAGTGCTTCAGGAAGCTCTGCACCGGCATGGCCGCCGCATCTCCCAGGGCACAGATGGTACGCCCGCCGATCCGCCCGGCGACAGTCTCCAGCAGCTCTAGGTCCTGCGGGCGGCCCCGGCCCGCGGCGATCCGCCCGACCACGCGCGCCAGCCAGCCGGCCCCCTCGCGGCAGGGCGTGCACTGGCCGCAGGACTCACGCATATAGAAGTGGGACAGATTGGCCAGAATTTTCACCATGCAGGTGCCCCCAGCGATCACGATCACCGCACCACTGCCGAGCATGGACCCGGCCTTGGCGACCGCGTCGTAGTCCATGTCGACCCCCATCATGATGTCACCCGGCACCACCGGCACCGAGGAGCCGCCGGGGATGACCGCTTTGAGCTGCCTGCCGTCCTTGACCCCGCCGGCCATTGCCAGCAGGTCCCGGAAGGGCGTACCCAGGGGAACCTCGACATTGAGGGGGTTATTGACATGGCCCGTGATGGAGAAGATCTTGGTCCCGCCGTTGTTCGGCCGCCCCTGGTTCAGAAACCACTGACCGCCGCGTTCCAGGATCACCGGTACCGAGGCCAGGGACTCGGTATTATTGATGGTGGTGGGCATGCCATAGAGGCCGGCCTGGGCCGGGAAGGGCGGCTTGTAGCGAGGCTGCCCCTTCTTGCCCTCGATCGACTCTAGGAGAGCCGTCTCCTCCCCGCAGATATAGGCGCCCGCACCCAAGTGGGTGTAGAGGTCGAAATCCACCCCAGTGCCCAGGATGTCGCGCCCGAGCAGTCCCGCCGCATAGGCCTCCCGCACAGCCGTCTCAAAACGCTCGATCGGCTCAAAGAACTCGCCGCGGATATAGTTGTACCCCACGGTGGCCCCGATGCAATAGCCGGCGATGGCCATGCCCTCGATCAACTGGTGCGGATTGAAACGCAGGATATCACGATCTTTGCAGGTACCAGGCTCACCCTCGTCGGAATTGCAGACGATATATTTCTGAATCGAGGCCGTGCGGGGCATAAAGCTCCACTTGAGCCCGGTCGGAAAGCCGGCGCCGCCGCGGCCGCGCAGGTTGGAGAGCTTCAACTCTTCAATGAGGCTGGCAGGGTCCACCCGTTCGCACAGGATACGCTCCCATTGCACATAGCCACCCAGGCCACGATAGACCGCCATGGTGTGTCGCTCATGGACCGGAAGGCTCATGGTGCGGAAACAAACGGTGTCGTGATTGACGGCCATAGCGCTCACTGCAACCCCTCGATCAGCCGGTCTAGGTCCTGCGCGGACAGCCTTTCATGATAGGTCTTGTCGATCAGCACCGCCGGCGCGTCCCGGCAGGCGCCCAGGCACTCCACCTCCTTGAAGGTGAAGCGCCCGTCGGCGGTGGTCTCACCGGGCTTGACCTGGTAGCGGTGCTCCACATGGTGGATCAGGTCCTCGGAGCCGTTCAACAGGCAGGAAATACTGTTGCAGATGCAGACTTTGTGCGCCGCGGTCGGGGCCAAATCGTACATGCCGTAGAAGCTCGCAACCTCGTAGACCGCGACCGCGGGCATGTCCAGATAGGCCGCCACCTCGTCCATCAGTTCTCGCGACAACCAGCCGCCGTTGCTGTCCTGGACTAGGGTCAGGGCCGGCATTACCGCGGACTGCTTCCATTCCAGCGGATACTTGGCGGCATGGGCGTCGATCACGGCGCGGATCGCGGGCGTCAGGAGGGTCGACTTGTCCCGATCGTGCACCACTGCCAGGGGGGTGTTACGGAAGCTCATCAGCGGTCAATCTCTCCAAACACGATATCCAGAGTCCCGATGATGGCCACCACGTCCGCCAGCATGTGGCCCCTGGCCATCTCATCGAGCGCCGCCAAGTGCGCGAACCCGGGGGCGCGGACCTTGAGTCGATAGGGCTTGTTGGCGCCGTCGGAGACGATATAACAGCCGAACTCGCCCTTGGGCGCCTCGACCGCCGCATAGACCTCCCCCGGCGGGGTGCAATAGCCCTCGGTGAAGAGTTTAAAGTGGTGGATCAGAGCCTCCATGTCCTCTTTCATCGCGGTACGAGCGGGCGGCATGACCTTATAGTCGTCAACCGCAACCGGCCCCGGGTGCTTGCGCAGCCAGTCCACGCACTGCTTGATGATACGGTTGGACTGACGCATTTCCTCGATGCGCACCAGATAGCGGTCGTAGCAGTCCCCATTGACCCCCACCGGGATATCGAAGTCCATCTCGGCATAGGCGGCATAGGGCTGCTTCTTGCGCAGGTCCCACGCGATGCCGGAGCCGCGCAGCATGGGCCCGGTGAAACCGAGTTGCAGCGCCCGCTCGGGAGAGACCACACCGATGCTTACGGTGCGCTGCTTCCAGATGCGGTTGTCGGTCAGAAGGGTCTCGTACTCGTCCACGCAGCCCGGGAAGCGCTGCGCGAAGGCCGCAATGAAATCCAGCAGGGAGCCTTGGCGGGTGGCATTGCGGGCCGCCATCTCGCGAGCGCTGTGCCATTGGGTTCCGGCCGCCTGGTATTGCGGCATCTGCTCCAGCAGGTCCCGATAGACCCCGCCCGGGCGGTAATAGGTGGCGTGCATACGCGCACCCGAGACCGCCTCGTAGCAATCGAGCAAGTCCTCACGCTCGCGAAAGCAATAGATGAAGACGGACATGGCGCCGATGTCCAGGGCATGCGCCGCGAGCCACATCAGGTGGTTCAGGATACGGGTGATCTCGTCATACAGGGTGCGGATATACTGGGCGCGCGGCGGTACCTGCACCCCCAGGAGCTTCTCGATCGCCAGCACATAGCCGTGCTCGTTGCACAGCATGGACACATAGTCCAGGCGGTCCATGTAGCCGATGCTCTGGTTATAGGGTTTGGTCTCGGCCAGTTTCTCGGTGCCGCGGTGCAGCAGGCCGACGTGGGGGTCGGCACGCTCGATTACCTCGCCGTCGAGTTCCAATACCAACCGCAGCACGCCATGGGCAGATGGGTGCTGGGGACCGAAATTCAGGGTGTAATTGCGGATTTCAGGCATGTCAGGCCCCCTTGCCGGACGCCCTGACGGGGTCCGGGCCCAGGTAACGACTGTCGTCGCGGATTACCTTGGGCACCAGGACGCACGGCGCTATCGTCACCGGCTCATAGACCACGCGACCCTGCGCCGGGTCATAGCGCATCTCAACCTGACCAGAAACAGGGAAGTCCTTGCGGAAGGGGTGACCAAAAAACCCGTAGTCCGTGAGGATACGACGCAGATCGGGGTGCCCGCGAAAAAGGATGCCGAAGAGGTCGAAGGCCTCGCGCTCGAACCAATTGGCCGCGGCCCACACCGGCAGCACCGAATCAACCATAGGCTCATCTCCGAGCGCGTAGACCCGCAGGCGCAAGCGCCGATTGTGTGCCAGGGACAGCAGGTGATAGACCACGGCAAAGCGGCGCGGATCATTGAGCGCCAGGTCCACGTCGCGGTCCACACCGCGACAGAAGCCGAAGGTGGACGCCGACTCGGTCTCCCACTCGCCCTTGCCGTAGGCGGCATAGTCCAACCCGCAGACGTCGATCAGTTGCTCGAAGCGCAGGTCCGCATGGTCGTGCAGGATGCGGCAGACCGGTAGCAGTTGCGCCGCGGGCACCACCAGCGTGACCTCGCCGGACGCACTCAAGGTTTCGCAGCCGTGTCCACTCACATGCCGGGCCAGGGCCTGTTCGAGCCCGGCCAGCCTGGTATCACGCGTCAGGGAATCTGTTGCCATGGGTCCTGGGTCATTGAAGCTGCGCGGTAGCCGCGGGGCTCAGCGGGCGATAGTATTGGTCCGGCGGATCTTGTTCTGCAATTGCAGTATTCCGTACAACAAAGCCTCCGGCGTCGGCGGGCAGCCGGGCACATAGACATCCACTGGGACGATGCGGTCGCAGCCGCGCACCACCGAATAGGAATGGTGGTAATAGCCGCCGCCGTTGGCGCAGGAGCCCATCGAGATCACCCACCGGGGTTCGGCCATCTGGTCGTAGACCCGGCGCAGCGCTGGGGCCATCTTATTGACAAGGGTGCCAGCCACGATCATCACGTCGGACTGGCGGGGGCTCGGGCGGAAGATGATGCCGAACCGGTCGAGATCGTAGCGAGCCGCACCGGTATGCATCATCTCGATCGCGCAGCACGCCAACCCGAAAGTCATGGGCCACATGGACCCGGTGCGCGCCCAGTTGATGAGCTTATCCGCCGTGGTGGTGACGAAGCCCTGTTCCAGCAGACCTTCTATTCCCATTCTAGTGCCCCCTTCTTCCACTCGTAGATGAAGCCGACGACCAGGATCACGAGAAACACGAACATGACCCAGAACCCATAGGCGCCGAGGTCCGGCAGGACCACCGCCCAGGGAAAGATGAAGGCAATCTCCAGGTCGAAAAGAATGAAAAGGATGGCCACCAGGTAATAACGCACGTCGAATTTCACTCGTGCGCTTTCAAAAGCGGGGAAGCCGCACTCGTAGGGGGAATCTTTCTGCGCGTCGGGCCGCCGGGTGCCGAGCACCCAACCGGCCAACAGTGCCCCGCCGCCCACCAGGAAGCCGACGATGATGAAGATCAAGATGGGCATATAGTTGCCGAGCACTGCTCCTCCGGACCGCCAGGTTCGCCTACTGTCACGAGTTTATAAGAGGAGTCTAAAGAGCGGTGCGCGCCAAGTCAACCGGACCAGTAGTCAAAATTGGGTGTTTTCCTGCTTATTTTCAGTTGTTTAGCGATAAAAAATGAAAAAACGGCAGGCTGCTTGCGCGACCTGCCGTTTGCTGATGGTGCCGACGGCCAGACTCGAACTGGCACGGCTTGCGCCACTACCCCCTCAAGATAGCGTGTCTACCAATTTCACCACGTCGGCATAAAAACATAAATCAAACCTTCACTTGTCCTGAGTCGGGGCCTACCGCACCGCTGTAGCCGCCGGTTCAGCGACCTCAGGGGCAGGCACCTGCGACGCCGGCCTGTCCTTGGCCTCGTCTTTTACCTCGACCTTCGCAGGGTCCTGGTCTTTCACAGGCGCTAGAACGACCGGAACATCCTTCGGCGGCCCATCCCCGGACAACTTTACGCTGATCGGCGCCGCATCGACCGCTGCACCCGGCACCACCGGTACGTCAGAGCTCGTGGCTTTAGCCGCCACCCCGGGCACCATCGGCACCCCGAGGGGCTCATTGGCCTCCGGGACAGCAACCGGCGGCTGAACCTTGACCGTTGCGGGGGTCTCGACTCTCACCGGCAGACCGATCACCCCGTCCCTCAGGCCCTTTTGCTTGCTGCCTTGTCCAGCATAATACGCCATCGCCATGCTCGTTAGAAAGAACAGGGCCGCAATAATTCCGGTCGCACGGGACAGGAACGAACCCGAACCACGCGCACCGAAGACGGTAGCCGAGGCGCCGCTGCCGAAGGCGGCACCCGCATCGGCCCCGCGTCCGTGCTGGATCAGCACCAAGCCGATCAGGCCGATCGAGAGAAAAACTTGGGTGACGGTCAGGATGGTATGCATGGGATCGCTAGTCCGTTCTCGTCCTGGAGGTCTGAAGCAGACGCACTACTGCGTCGCCGCGTCACCTGCCTTGGCGATCGACAGGAACTCATCGGCATTGAGCGCCGCTCCACCTATCAGACCGCCGTCGATGTCCGGCTGGGACAGCAGCTCCAGGGCGTTGCTGCCCTTCATGCTGCCGCCATAGAGGATGCGGACCTTCTGCGCGATGGCCGCATCGTGACCGACGAGCCGGGCACGGATGAAGGCGTGCACCTCCTGGGCCTGGGCCGGGGACGCGGTCTTGCCGGTGCCGATCGCCCACACTGGCTCGTAGGCCAGCTCCAGTCCGCCGAAGGTCACGATTCCGCACAGGTCGATGATGCCGTCGATCTGGGCGGCGATCACCTTCTCCATGTCACCGCGCTCGCGCTCCTCCAGCGTTTCGCCAACGCACAGGATCGGGGTCAGGCCGGCAGCGGCGGCGGCCGCCAGCTTCTTCGCAAGAATGGCCTCATCCTCGCCATAGATGGCGCGACGCTCGGAGTGGCCGATGATCACGTAGTGGCAACGGAAATCCGCCAGCATGGGGGCCGACACCTCACCCGTGAAAGCGCCGCTCGCCGCGGTGGCGCAGTTCTGCGCACCCAGGCGGACGCTGCTGCCGGCCAGCGCGGACGCGGCCATCTGCAGAAAGGGATAGGGCGGGCAGACCGCGATCTCGCTGAGCTGGATGGCACGCGCGCCAGCGACGACGCCGGCCAAGAGCGTCTCCACGCTGGTCTTGGTCCCGTTCATCTTCCAATTACCGGCAATCAGGGGCTTGCGCATGTGCATCTCCTAAAAATAGAGCCCGGCAATTTATCTGGGTCGGGCCTAGAAATCAACCGGAAATTTGCCGTAAACTGCCTCCCATGAGCAAGGCTAAGAAAAAGACCGACGGCGGCTCCACCATCGCACTCAACCGGAAGGCGGGGCATGACTACCACATTGAGCAACGGATCGAGGCCGGCCTGGTCCTGGAAGGCTGGGAGGTCAAGAGCCTGCGCGCCGGGAATATCCAAATCAAGGATGCCTACGTCAAGATCCTCCACGCCGAGGCCTTCCTGATCGGCTCGCACATGACGCCGCTGCCCACGGCCTCCACCCATGTGAGCTCAGACCCCACCCGCACTCGCAAGCTGCTGCTCAAGCGCCACGAGATCAACCGCATGATCGGCGAGACCGAGCGCGCCGGCTACACCCTGGTGCCGACCGCTATGTACTGGGTGCACAGCCGGGCGAAGCTTGAGATCGGGCTCGCCAAGGGTAAGAAGCTCCACGACAAGCGCGCCGCGGAGAAGGATAAGGACTGGCAGCGGGAGAAGGGGCGCCTGTTCAAGGCCGGCTGAGGGTCTCACGCCAAGGTACCATGCTTTGGAGGATGGGCAAGACCCGCGCACCGCAGCCCATGGTTGGCGGTGACACCGCGCGGGCGTGCCCATCTAGCAGCCTGTCGGACTTAGCGACCGGCGCCACAGCCTGAGGCCCTTGGACGGGCTTTTAGGGCAAAAAAGAGACGGTTTTCGGCTAGAAACGCAGTTTTTCGCGGTGTTCCCCTGACTGCAGACGTAATACGGGTATCCGCTTCTTGCCGGTGGCCGCGACGCGGGCAGCACGCGCCGCGCGCTTCGCCTCGTA
>JADNEJ010000215.1:7500-18228 GCA_016292295.1 Candidatus Thiodictyon intracellulare | reverse complement strand
TGGCGGCGGCAATCGCCGCCAGACGCTCCTCGCGACGCTCCAGTTCCGCCGGGATACTCATCCACTCCGGCCATCGGTCGGACATCGGGGTTGATCCGACAGTGTACCGGAACCCGCCGCCCGACAGGGCCCCGAAGTCCGACAGCCATGAGGAGGCGCTTGTAGGTGCTCTGCGGATCCGCGGCGGCAGCGATCTATGGCGTCACCGACCCCTCAGTCACCGCCCCGTCCGGACTGCTGCGACCCATATCCATCCGATTGGTACAGTAAGAAAACAGATCGTGAAGATTCTGCCAGGTGTGGCGGGGCCAGGTCAGGCGCCAGAAGGCACCCAACTCGATCTGGCCACCCAAGCAGACAAACATCTCCCCGACCACCCAGGCCCGCGCCTGATCACACTCGCCGCCGCCGCAATCCAGGTCGCGCAGGGCACGCTTGAGGTTACTGAAGGTGACTGTTGAGGTTACTGAAGGTGACTGCTCTCAGGCACTAAGCGAGCGACAGGGGTGCGGCCTAACCCAAAACCCCTGGGCACGGCACCAGATTCTTCGGCAGATCATCGGCGATGCCACGGATCATCGTCATCAAGCGACGTAAAATCTCGACCTGACGAAAACCGCCAAGCAGGGCCCGTGCCAGCCGCTCCAGCTTGAGCATCAGCGGGACCAGCAGCGGGCAAAACCCTAGGGTGCAGAACCGCCTCAGCCAGGCTTCAAAGGCCTGAGCAGCGAACTCGCGGCACAGCCGGCCGCTATCGGTGAGCCGGATGGCAGTGCTTTGTGTTCATTCGTCGGCACCTGCCGCCGACTCCGGCGAGGCCGCCCCGCAAAAAGCGCGCACCTGTTCGCGCTCGCGGGTACGCGCCATCGGCGGCAGACTGGCCAGGAAGGTGTGTCCGTAGAATCGACGCAGCAGCCGAGGGTCGCAGACCACCAAGACCCCACGGTCGTCGCCCCCCTCGGATCAGGCGGCCCGCCCCCTGCTTGAGCGCGATCATCGCCTGCGGCAACTGAAATTCAGCGAAGGGATTGCCGCCCCGGCGCTGCAAGGCCTCGATCCGCGCCGCCAGGACGGGATCGCCCGGCGAGGCGAAAAGCGCCCGGCGAGGCGAAAAGCAAGCGGCCGAGGCCGATGATGACACACGACAGGGCCTCACCAGGCACGTCCACCCCCTCCCAGAAGCTGATGGTGCCGAGCAGGACCGCATTGCCCAGGTCGCGGAAACGGCGCAGGAGTTCGGCCCGGGGGGAGCTGCCCTGCACCAGGATCAGGAAGGGGATGCACCCCGCCAAACCGTCCGCCACCTCACGCAGCGCCCGGTGGCTCGTGAAGAGCAGGAAGGCACGCCCCTGGCTGTAGCCGACCAGTTCACACGCCAGGTTGCGCACCGCGGTGTTATAGAGTGGGTCGGCGGGCTTCGGCAACCCCCGCGGCACGAACCAGAGGGCCTGGCGGGCATAGTCGAATGAGCTATCCCAGCGGGCGGTCGTCGCCCCTTCGATACCGAGTTGGCTTGCGAAATGCTTGAAGCGCCGAGGTGAACACCCAGGCGGAGCACCGGCGCTCGAACTGCTGGCGAAAGACCGCTGCCACCTCGAACGGCGTCTGATGCAGGCGCAGACCGCGGTCCTGGATCCCAAACCAGCGGACCTGATCGGCGGCGACGGGTGCGGTGAGCAATTCCATGCGTGCCGCGTGTTCGTGCGCGCGACCAAAACAGGGGTCCAGGCCCTTGCCACGCCCCTCCAGGGCCTGTAGCCCCTGGGCCAGGGACTGCAGCCGCCGCACCAGCGCAGCCAGAGCCCGCACCGACTCCGGGTCGCCGATCAGGTCCTGCCAGGGACCCCGGCGATCACCTTCACCCAGGCACAGACGTAGATCCTGCGCGGCAAGACGCAGGCCCGCGGCACGCTCGGGCAATTCGGGTGCGTCGCCGGCCTCGCGGCGATACTCAAGCTCCGTGTTACGCGCCAGGTCGAGCAATTGGCGGCCGCTGACCAGCACGCCGAAAAAGCCGGCGGCGACCTCCGGGAGTTGATGCGCCTCGTCCAGGATGAAGCAGTCAGCACCCGAGAGGATCTCACCGAACCCTTCGTCCGTGAGTGCGAGATCGGCGCAGAACAGGTGGTGGTTCACCACCACCAAGTCCGCCGCTTGGGCCTCCCGGCGGGCCGCCACTAGGTGGCAGTCCTGTCACTCGGGACAGGTCTGGCTCACGCAGTTGTCACTGGTCGAGGTCACCGCGGGCCATACCGAGGCATCCTCATGCATCGCCAGTTCCGCGACATCCCCGCGCCTGGTGGTCTTGGAACAGTCCTGGACCTGGCTCAACTGACCCCGCAGTTCCTGGTCATGGCGGGCGGGATCCTCAAGGGCCAGTTTGAGCCGATGGCGACAGAGATAGTTCGCGCGCCCCTTGAGCAATGCGGCGAGCAAGGGGACCCCGAGGACGTCTCCCACCTGTGGGAGGTCGCGGTGAAAGAGCTAATCCTGGAGGTTGCGCGTCACTTTATAGATCAATATCTTGCGTCCGCACAGTATGTGCCGTGGCCAGGTACGCAAAGGTCTTGCCGGTACCAGTACCGGCCTCGCAGATCAAGGTCTCGCGGGACTCGATCGCGTGCGCGATATCCTGCGCCATCGCCTGCTGGGAGGCGCGGTGACTGAACCCGGGGAGACGCTGCGTCAGTAACCTCTCGCAACCGAAGATGTGGGCCAGCGTGGTTACTTGCGTTTGCACCTAGGAAGCGCGGCGTAACCGCGGGGACTCAGTCGCCCCCGGCCCGTTGCTGCGCCTCACCGGCACCGACAGCGTCACCGGTGCGCCGTTTCGCCTCGGCGATGATACGCCAGTTATCCTTCTTAACCGCGGTCTGGCTGCCGGCAAAGTCGTTTGAACGGGCGGCGAGTTGGCCCGCCTGGGCGGACAGCCCCTGCTCCATACGCACCCGCGCCAGTCGATTCCACAGATAGGCCTCGCGCGGCGCAATCCGTAAGGACCGCTCCAGGGTCGCGGCGGCACCTGCATAGTCACCCGTTGAGCGCTGCTGCTCGGCCTGCCGCGCCAGACTGTCAGCGGCCGGCGCCAGACCCGTGGCCGGCTCGGCAGGCGCCGCGAGTGCCCGCACGATCGGCGGCGGCGCATCCGCGACCGGGGTCGCCGGTCTGACCGGTGGCGGAGCAGCGCTCACCGGTCGTGGCGCCGGGGAGGCTGTGGCGGCAACTGCGACGGCCGGCTTAACCGGTGTCGCCGGGACTAGCCGCGGGGCTGGTGCGGTCTTGAGCGACGCGGCGACCGCAACCTTTGTCTGCGCCCCCGCGGCAAACGGCTTCGCCGACGGTGCTGATGGCAGTGACACCACGACGGTCTGCTGCGGCGTGGTCGCCGGGGTGGGCGATTTGAAAGCGGAGTCGGGTACCGGCTTGCCGGTCGCTGCCGCGACCGTCGGCGGCTTCACCGAAGGTCGGATTGGCGCCTGGACCTTGATGACGGAAGCGGCGCCGGCTTCCCGCGAAGCCTGAGCGACAGCCGGCACCGGGGCAGGCGCCGCTACCCTTGGCGCCGGGCGTGCGGGCACACCGGCCGCTGCCGCGGGCGAGTCCGCTTCTGGTTCTGGTTCCGGCTCAGACCCCGGCTCGCGGTAAGCGTAGACCACAGTCGCCTTCTTCTTGGGCGCCGCAGGCTTCGGCGGCGCCTTGGTCGGCGCGGCAACCATGGGCGCCGCAGCGGCTACCTCGGTCGTAACCGGCATTGCCGGGGGAGCCGAGTCCAGACGCGGCGAGACGGTCACCACCGGCGCCGGCGGCCCTTCGCGCGGGCCCATCGCACAGGCAGCCAATCCGAGCACCGGGAGACAGATGCGGGCGAGGATTTGAAGGGCGTTGAACATTGGCTACAAATTGCTCAGGAAGGGGTTGTCGGTCGGCGGCTTAGGCTTGGGAGCGGGTACCGGCGCGGCGGCCATAGCAGGCCGGGCCGCCACCGGCGGCACCCCATCGGTATCGCCTTTGGGTGCATCCGAGCGTTTGGCCGCGGAGCGGATTTCATCCTTGTCCGCACACTCACTCCCCGCGGGGCCACTACCCGTGATATAGGGTACGCCGAAATGCCCACAGGCACCCGACAGCACGACGCCGTCCGGCGGCGACTGCGCGAGCGGCTCGTTCGGAATTGCCAGCATGAACTCTGCCCAGAGGCGCAAGGCTCCGGTGCCACCGGTAAAACCGGTCGGCTTGTAGTCATCGCGCCCCATCCACACCACGGCGACCTTATCGCCGCTGAAACCGGCAAACCAACTGTCACGCCCGTCGTCGGTCGTGCCGGTCTTACCGGCCATCGTCAGGCCTCTGGGTAAGCGATCTCCAAGCCACTTGGCAGTTCCCTGGCGGACCACCTGCTGCATGGCCCAGCCGGTCAGATAGGCCGCCCGCGGGTCCACCACCGCATCCACCGCCAAGGGATAGCGGTTGAGCGGGCGACCGTTCGCGTCCATCACCTCGCGGATCGCGCGCAGAGGGACGCGGTAGCCACCGGCCCCGATGGTTTGGTAGATCTGGGCGACTTCCAGGGGCGACAGGGATACGGACCCCAACATCATGGCCGGTACCGCGACGATGTGCCGCTGGGCGCCGAGGCGATAGAGTGTTTCGGCCACCTCCGTGACACCGATGCTCATCCCCAGATTGACGGTCGCGAGATTCCAGGAATGCGCAAGGGCCTGATACAGCGGCACAGGACCGTGGACCGAGTGATCGTAGTTCTGTGGTGACCACAGGTCCCCGCCGATCCGCAAACTGTAAGGCTCATCCGGGATGCTGGTCGTCAGCGTATAGCGCTTGGGGTTGGACAGGGCCGCCAAATAGACCGCCGGCTTCACCAATGAGCCGATCGAGCGAACGGTGTCCAGGGCGCGATTGAATCCGGCGTAGCCCGCTTGACGCCCGCCCGCCAGGGCCAGCACCTCACCGTTGGCGACGGAAGTGACGACCGCCGCCGTCTCCAGGGTGCCGACGCGCATACCGTGTGACTTCTCCAATTCGCGCAGTCGTTTCGGCAGCGCCGTCTCCACCACGGACTGAATCAGCGGGTCCAGGGTCGTGAATACGCGCAAGCCCTCGGAGCGCAGGTCCTCGTCCCGATAGTCTCGTTGCAGTTGACGGCGAACCAGTTGGATATAGTCCGGGTACTCGCCGGTGGGTCGCCCGCCCCCATCGCGCAACCCGAGCGGCGCGCTCTTGGCCCGGTCGGCGTCAGCAGTAGCGATAACCCCGTCACGCACCATGATGTCGATCACCAAGTTTCGCCGTTTCAGCGCCGCCTCCGGGAAGCGTCGCGGGTCCAGACTGGACGGGGCCTGCACCAGACCGACCAGCAGCGCGGCCTCTGGAATACCCAGCTCGTCGAGGTCGCGGTTAAAGAAGAAACTACTTGCCAGTCCAAAGCCATGGATGCCGCGGCTACCATCCTGGCCTAGGTAAATCTCATTGGCGTAGGCATCCAGGATGTCGTCCTTGTTGTAACGCCACTCCAGCAACAGGGCCATATAGGCCTCGTTGAGCTTGCGCGCCATGGTACGGTCGTCAGTCAGATAGAAATTCTTGACCAATTGCTGAGTCAGAGTACTGGCGCCCTCGACCACCCCACCGGCGCGCAGATTGTGATAGCAGGCCCGCACTATGCCCCGCGGGTCAACCCCGCTATGCCTGAAGAAGTTGCGATCCTCCACCGCCAGCAGCGCCTTTACTACCAGGTCCGGCAGGTCCTTGCGCTTCACCAGCACCCGATCCTCGTTGTGGGTCGGGTAAATGCTCGCGATCAGCGCAGCCTCGAGTCGCACCAAGGCCGGCGCGGAGCCGTCGCTAAGGTCACGCAGTGCCGTAACCCTACCGTCCTTTAGGTCCAACTCCAGTAGGCGTCCCGGCTCCTCGCCGTCCCAGAAACGAAAACTTCGGGTGTACACAAGAAAGCGCCCCCCGACCCGGTTGTAGGTCCCGTCCGCCGCAGGGTCGGCCACCTGCCGATAATTCAGCCGCGCGAGTTCGGCGTCCAGTTGCTCAGGGGTCAAGGGCCGCTCAACGTAGATTTCAAGCGGGCGCGCGAAGACCCTGGCCGGCAAAGCCCAGCGTTTGCCCTCGAATTTCGCGCGTACCACCCGGTCGAGATGGACACCGTAGAGGGCCCCGGCCAGGCCAACACCGACGCCGACCAGCAAGGCCCATCGCAGCAAGAATCCCATCATGCCGCGGCGCGGGCGCTGGCGCTGGCGCTGGCGCGGATGCCGCCCGGAATAATCCGAGGAATAAGTGTTGGGCATCATCACGGATAGATTCCAGTCCGATCAGGGCGCAGGTGCCACGCGGGCCGCGTAGCAGTCATGACAAGGGGTACTGACGGGCCGCAACTCGCCTCGGCGCATTTCCTGAAACTTTCATGTGCTTATAGTCCAATTTGCAGCAGTCTGTTACAAGCGCCGGTCAGTCTCCAGGGCCTCGCCCCATCACGACTTGACGCCCACACCGCGACGCAGCAACTCCAAGGCGAACAGGGTGAAGAACAGGATGAACGCAAGGATAATCCAAAAAGCCACTCTAAGCGGGATGTCACTGACCCCGTGCAGACCGTAGCGGAACCCATTGACCATATACAGAATCGGATTTGCCAAGGACAGCCCCTGCCAGAACTTGGGCAGCAAGTCGATTGAATAAAAGACACCACCCAGATAGGTCAGGGGCGTGAGGACAAAGGTGGGGATGATCGAGATGTCATCAAAGCTGTTGGCAAACAACGCGTTGATGAAGCCGCATAGGGCGAACAGGACCGCGGTCATGAGCAAGACCAGGGCAGTAACAGCCGGACTGTAGACCTGGACCTGCGTAAACAGCATGGCAACCAACATCACCACCGCCCCGACGGTGAGACCGCGCACCACACCACCGGCCACGTAACCGGCCAAGATCACCCAGTTCGGTGCCGGCGAGACCAGGAGTTCCTCCACGTAGCGAGAAAATTTGCTGCTATAAAACGAGGACACGACATTGAAATAGGAATTAGTGATCACGGCTATCAACACCAGCCCCGGAACGATGAAATCGAGGTACGCCAAGCCGTCCATTGGACCGATCCGGCTGCCGATGAGTTGACCGAAAATCACAAAATAGAGGGTCGTGGTAATCACCGAGGGTAAGACCGTCTGAACCCAGATCCGCGTAAAACGCAGAATCTCCTTGGAGACGATGGTCTCAAAGGTCACCCAATAGCGCCGCCAAGCCTGTGCATCCCGGCTCACGGCAGTAACCCCCTATCCGTTCGCACGCGCCGCACCATGTCGAGGAACAGCCGCTCCAGGCGATTTTGCTTGTTCCTCAGACTGAGGACCTCAATACCGTTGCGCGACAGCGCATCGAACAGACAATTGATGGTGTGTTTGCGGTCCATCTCCACCTCCAGGGTGCAGTCATCCACATGGTTGAGCACGAAGTCGCCCAATTGCGGCAATTCCGCTACCCGCCCCTTCAGATTGAGCACAAGGGTCTCGGTACGCAAGCGTGCGAGCAGGGCCGCGATCGTGGAGCGTTCAGTGATCTCGCCGTGGTTAATGATGGCGATGGTGCGGCACAGGCTCTCCGCCTCCTCCAGGTAATGGGTGGTGAGAATGATGGTGGTGCCTTGGACGTTCAAGTCCTTCAGAAAGGCCCACATGGAGCGACGGATCTCGATATCGACCCCGGCGGTCGGCTCGTCCAGGATCAGCAGGCGCGGTTCGTGAACGAGGGCGCGGGCGATCATCAGCCGCCGCTTCATGCCGCCCGAGAGCCGACGCATCTCGGTGTCGCGGCGATCCCAAAGGTCAAGTTGCCGCAGGTAGCGCTCGGCCCGTACCCGCGCGTCGCGGCGCGGGATTCCGTAATAGCCGGCCTGATTCATGACCACTTCAACCGCCGGCAGGAACAGATTGAAGTTAAACTCCTGGGGAACCAGTCCGATGCGCGCCTTCACCCCTTCGGGGTCAAGGTCTAGGTCATGATTGAAAACCCTCACTGAACCTGTCGTCTTATTCACCAGGGAGGCAATAACACCGATCAGAGTCGACTTGCCGGCGCCGTTGGGACCCAAGAGGGCGAAAAAGTCGCCCTCCTCCACCGCCAAGTCAACCCCCTTAAGGGCCTGTAGCCCACCCTTATAGGTCTTGACAAGATGAGCAACGTCGAGGGCTTTGGTCATCGAAAGGCTATCGGATCGGCAAGTGATATAAGAGCATAAGCTAGTGGCGCGGCACCCCGCTTGCAACCCGCGCAGGAGGCGCGCAAACGAAGTGTCGGCGTTCGCGCCCAGCGCGAGTGCCAGCCCAACGCGCCGCCAAAAGAAAACCCCCAAGCCGGGAGGCTCAGGGGTTTTCTGAATAAGGCCCTAGCGGTGACCTACTTTCGCATGGGGAGACCCCACACTATCATCGGCGATACACCGTTTCACTTCTGAGTTCAGGATGGGATCAGGTGGTTCCAGTGCTCTATGGCCGCCAGGAAAAGGACTAACCACACTGCCAAGCAGTATGGTCAAATTTTGTGTGATCGTATAAGTACGTTGCAATTCCAGCACCCACAGCATTTTGGTGTTATATGGTCAAGCCGCACGGTCAATTAGTACGGGTTAGCTTCACGCGTTACCGCGCTTCCACACCCCGCCTATCAACGTCGTGGTCTTCGACGGACCTTCAGGGACCTCAAGGGTCCAGGGAGACCTCATCTTGGGAGGGGCTTCCCGCTTAGATGCTTTCAGCGGTTATCCCGTCCGTACATAGCTACCCGGCAATGCCACTGGCGTGACAACCGGAACACCAGGGGTACGTCCACTCCGGTCCTCTCGTACTAGGAGCAGCTTCCCTCAAGTCTCCAACGCCCACGGCAGATAGGGACCGAACTGTCTCACGACGTTCTAAACCCAGCTCGCGTACCACTTTAAATGGCGAACAGCCATACCCTTGGGACCGACTTCAGCCCCAGGATGTGATGAGCCGACATCGAGGTGCCAAACACCGCCGTCGATATGAACTCTTGGGCGGTATCAGCCTGTTATCCCCGGAGTACCTTTTATCCGTTGAGCGATGGCCCTTCCATACAGAACCACCGGATCACTAAGACCTACTTTCGTACCTGCTCGACTTGTCTGTCTCGCAGTCAAGCACCCTTATGCCTTTGCACTCAACGCGCGATTTCCGACCGCGCTGAGGGTACCTTCGTGCTCCTCCGTTAAACTTTAGGAGGAGACCGCCCCAGTCAAACTACCCACCATGCACTGTCCCTAACCCGGATCACGGGCCGAGGTTAGAACTCCGAACATACCAGGGTGGTATTTCAAGGATGGCTCCACGACAACTGGCGTCGCCGCTTCACAGCCTCCCACCTATCCTACACAAGTAGGTTCAAAGTCCAGTGCAAAGCTATAGTAAAGGTTCACGGGGTCTTTCCGTCTAGCCGCGGGTACTCGGCATCTTGACCGAGATTTCAATTTCACTGAGTCTCTGGTGGAGACAGTGCCGCCATCGTTACGCCATTCGTGCAGGTCGGAACTTACCCGACAAGGAATTTCGCTACCTTAGGACCGTTATAGTTACGGCCGCCGTTTACCGGGGCTTCGATCAAGAGCTTTGTTTGCACTAACCCCATCACTTAACCTTCCGGCACCGGGCAGGCGTCACACCCTATACGTCCTCTTGCGAGTTTGCAGAGTGCTGTGTTTTTAATAAACAGTCGCAGCGGCCTGATCACTGCAACCCCCGTCAGCTTAACCCGCAAGGAGTCTCACCTACCAGGGGCGTACCTTCTCCCGAAGTTACGGTACTATTTTGCCTAGTTCCTTCACCAGAGTTCTCTCAAGCGCCTGGGGATTCTCACCCTGCCCACCTGTGTCGGTTTGGGGTACGGTCACACACCACCTGAAGCTTAGAGGCTTTTCCTGGAAGCAGGGCATCAATCACTTCGCCCCCGTGGGGGCTCGTCATCACATCTCAGCATTGCCACCCCGGATTTGCCTAAGGTGACTGCCTACGTGCTTAAACCGGCAACCATCAGCCGGCTGACCTAGCCTTCTCCGTCCCCCCATCGCAGTCATGCGCGGTGCAGGAATATTAACCTGCTTCCCATCGACTACGCTTTTCAGCCTCGCCTTAGGGGCCGACTCACCCTGCGCCGATTAACGTTGCGCAGGAAACCTTGGGCTTTCGGCGCGGGGGTTTCTCACCCCCGTTGTCGTTACTTATGTCAGCATTCGCACTTCCGATACCTCCAGCAGACTTTACAATCCACCTTCGCAGGCTTACGGAACGCTCCCCTACCATGCCTTTGCAGGCATCCGCAGCTTCGGTACATGGCTTAAGCCCCGTTACATCTTCCGCGCAGGCCGACTTGACCAGTGAGCTATTACGCTTTCTTTAAAGGATGGCTGCTTCTAAGCCAACCTCCTGGCTGTCTGGGCCTTCCCACATCGTTTCCCACTGAGCCATGATTTAGGGACCTTAGCTGGCGGTCTGGGTTGTTGCCCTTTTGACGACGGACGTTAGCACCCGCCGTCTGTCTCCCGTGATTGCACTTCTCGGTATTCGGAGTTTGCATTGGTTTGGTAAGCCGGGATGGCCCCCTAGCCGAAACAGTGCTCTACCCCCAAGAGTGAAACACGAGGCGCTACCTAAATAGCTTTCGAGGAGAACCAGCTATCTCCGAGCTTGATTAGCC
>JADNEJ010000215.1:0-2500 GCA_016292295.1 Candidatus Thiodictyon intracellulare | reverse complement strand
AGCGACTTCGACATCTTCTGGACGCCGTCGAGCCCCTCGAGCAACGGCAGCGTGATGACCACCTGGGGCTCCTGCCCGTAGGACTCCTGCAACTGCCGCCCCACCAGTAGATTGAATTTCTGGTCGGTTCCGCCAAGCTCCACATCGGCGCGCAGGGCCACCGAGTCGTAGCCCTGGATCAGCGGGTAGAGAAACTCGTGCACCGCGATCGGCTGCCCGCCGCGGTAACGCTTGCCGAAGTCGTCGCGCTCCAGCATCCGGGCCACCGTGTGCCGGGCGGCGAGCTGTATCAGCCCCGCCACGCCCAGCGGCTCGATCCAATGAGAGTTGAACACGACTTCGGTGCGCTCGGGGTCGAGGATGTGAAAGACCTGCTCCTGATAGGTCGCGGCATTGGCCGCGATTTGTTCAGGTGACAGCGGCTTGCGGGCGGCGCTCTTACCCGTCGGGTCGCCGATCATGCCAGTGAAGTCGCCGATCAGGAAGAGGATATGGTGACCCAACTCCTGAAACTGGCGCAGCTTGTTGATGAGGACCGTGTGGCCCAGATGCAGGTCGGGCGCAGTCGGATCGAAACCCGCCTTGACGCGCAACGCCACACCGTGCTCCAACTTCTTGCGTAGCGCATCCTCCAGCAGTATCTCTTCGGTACCGCGCCGGATCAACGCTAGCGACGACTCGACGGTGTCCACCTGATATCAGACCGCGAAGGAAGAGCCGCAGCCACAAGTCGTGGATGCGTTGGGGTTGCGGATGACGAACTGGGCACCCTGCAGGCCCTCCGTGTAGTCAATCTCGGCACCCGTGAGGTACTGCAGGGTCATGGGATCGATGAGCAACTTAACACCGTCGGTCACCACCTGCGTATCCTCGTCCTGCACCGACTCGTCGAAGGTGAAGCCGTACTGGAACCCAGAGCAACCGCCGCCCTGTATATAAACACGCAACATCAGCCCAGGATTTCCTTCTTCAACAATTAATTGGGCGACTTTAGCCGCCGCGGACGTGGTGAAGACCAGGGGCGAATCGGTGGGAGTTTCTGTGCTCATATCGTACTCAGGCTCGTTGAAGTTGCGTCAATAGCGATAGCTGCGTCTCAAGGACGGGTAGTTCAAGCACCAGACCCGCATCCGCGCAGCAGCGCCGGGGTCCGGGCCGCAGCCTTGAATCGCCGCCGCGGCCGCCGCGGCTTGCCCAGGTTGGGCTTCCTATACCGACACCCTGGTGCAGGGCGCGGGATCAGGGCAACAGGGGTATCCCGGTGAGCCCTGCGGTCTCATCCAGCCCGAACATCAGATTCATGTTCTGGACCGCCTGTCCGGCCGCCCCCTTGACCAGATTGTCGATCACCGACTGGACGATGACCACGGCCGAGCCCGCCTGACGCGCCACGGCGATGCGGCACAGGTTGCTGCCGCGCACCGAGCGGGTATCCGGATTGGCACCGGCCGGCATCACATCGACGAAGGCCTCGCCACGGTAGTACTGCCGATAAAGGTCCGTCAGGTCCGCGTCCGTAACACCATCGGTCAGGCGCGCGTAGAGCGTCGCCTCGATTCCGCGAATCATAGGCAGCAGGTGGGGGACGAAGGTCAGGCCGACCGGCTGACCAGCGATCCGGGCCAGGTTTTGACCGATTTCGGGCGCGTGGCGGTGCCCCTTGACCGCATAGGCTTTGAAGCCCTCGCTCACCTCGGCCATCAAAAGTCCGGTTTCGGCCTTGCGACCGGCGCCGCTGGCACCCGACTTGGCATCGGCGATCAACCAGCCCGGGTCCACCAAGTCCTCCGCCAGCAAGGGGGCGAAGCCAAGCGTCACCGCGGTTGGGTAGCAGCCCGGATTGGCGATCAGCCGTGCGGAGCGCACCGCATCTCGGTACAACTCCGGCAGGCCATAGACCGCGTCCGCGAGCAGTTGCGGGCAGGCGTGGGGCATCCCGTACCAGGCTTCCCACTGGGCCTGGTTCTGAAGCCGGAAGTCCGCGGCCAGATCGACCACGCGCGCGCCGCGGGCCAGCAGGTCCGTGGCCTGTCCCATGGCCGCCCCGTTGGGCGTGGCGAAGAACACCACATCGCAGGCGCCGAGCTGCACCGGATCGGGCTCACTGAAGCACAAGTCGAACTGACCGCGCAGGTGGGGGAACAGGTCCGACACCGCAGTGCCGGCCTCCCCCCGCGAAGTGATCACTGCCACCGAGACCCGCGGGTGCCGCAGCAGGATGCGCAGCAGTTCGGCGCCCGTGTAGCCGGTTCCGCCGACGATTCCGACCTTGATCATGACCTAGCCCCTTACCCAACCGAGACCAGTCGCTGCGGAGCGGCATGGGACACGGCGATGACGTGATTGCGAAAAACGAAAAAGCGGCCGCAGCCGCTTTCAATGGGGACCCACTATGTGGCCGGGAGCGCTGGGCGGCGGGGGGGGCGGGGGGGGGGGGGGGCCGCCCCCCCCCCCCCCCCGGGGCCCCCCCCCCCCGCCCCCCCCCCCGCCCCCAAACCCC